>JAHYJJ010000201.1:0-2237 GCA_019429165.1 Methanosarcinaceae archaeon
GGCAATGCATGAGGTTCAGCCGTTCTGTGGTAGATATAGTTGAACCCCACAATACAACATCAATTTTTGATGTTTGCATATTTTTCTAAGAAACTCACATTATGAAATAATAGTTCCGTGCAGTACAATATCATTGACTTCACTGCAGCTATTATTGTGTAACCTTCACTATCTGATAAAATGTACTGTTGTATTCCAATATTATTTCATGACTATTATTGGTTGAGTATAAATATTTCTGGAAAATAATTTCTGCTTCTTCAGGAGGAACGATTATACTACTATATATAGATCTTCTACCGTATACAGGGATCGCCTCTACAATATTACAGGAAGACAGAAGTGCCCTTTTCTTACCTTTTATAATTTCCTCTAAAGCGGGATAATCTTTAAAATCCTGATCAGTGAGGGGATATATCACATCATCTTCTCTGAAGTCGGTTACCTCCATAGCTACAAAGTAACTACTACCTTCAGGATCGACGATATATGTAAAATATATGGCAAATAATGCACAAATTAATACCCCAATAAAAAATATTGGTAAGATTTTTTTAGGTTCATGTTTGCGATTCCATAAATATGTATGAGGATATCCTCATACATAACTGCTTACAGTATATTTTGCTTCACGAATACTTCTCGCATTGTCGTGGGCACTATCTCCATTGTAATTTAGAGAAGAAAATTCATGTAAGCCATTATTACCTTCGTATGTGCTCCACATCACAGTATAGTAGTGAGTTAATCCGCTCCACCAATCATACGCCTGATTAAATCCTCCTGAATTTTCATGACCAGCATCAAACATATGTCCAGTTTCATGAATTGTGACAACTCTTCTACCATGATCTGATCCATCATAGGTCCAGCCACCAGCACTTTTTCTAAGAAACTCGCATTATAAATACTTTATATTCAAATCATCCAACTGTTTTTATTTCAGTTGGACGATTTGACGACCTTGGGACAAAATTCACTTATCATCCATTTATGCCAATGAGGCTTAATCTCCTCCGTGCTTGTTGCATTTCTATACTAAATATCTTTCAATGTTCAAAATTACATTTGCAAACATGTAAAAATCAGATTTTCACATCAACACTAAACTTTTAGACAGCCTCGATTTGTATTGGGTAAATCAAAAGTCTCTATGGATTATCGCCCCGCTTGACGACGTTATTTCGGCTGGTAAAACAAAAATTCCAATTGCAATAACTGCTATGACAACTGCTACAAGCAATATTGCAATCACATGTCATTTCAACTTTATAAAATTTATAAATCGAGTCCAATCCACAATATGTTCCCCCTAAATGAAAAATAATCGACTTTCCGCAGATGTCCTTCATTGCTTTTTTCATCGCTTAATAGACACATAAATTAATGATATGATTCCAGCAAAAATCATTAAACCTGCTGAAAAACCAGCATCAAAAGGCGTCGCTATAGATTTTAAGCACTTTTACTGTATACAACTCGACATCATGTGGCATAGTATCGGTCTATCTTGTAATATTCATCATCCACTTTGATATTTTCTGTATCATTATCTACAAGGATTTTTTACAAAATTTGTAATGCTTTCTGTATGATCAAAAGGAAACTTTATATCTTCACCAGGATTGTTCACTGCTTCTTTTACATATGGAAACTTTTCTATATCAAGTAAGCTAATTTTCACATATTTTTCTGGCGGATTGGGAATTATATCAGCACGTATATACAGCCCTCCCCCGGGTTGATAGATCATAAGGAAAAAAAAGCAATAATATTGCCACTGTTGTCAAAGAAATGCCATATATAATTATTGTTTTCATCTTCATTTGATTATCTCCTGTGGAATTCGATAAACCCTGATATTCAAACACTCTGGTTTAATATAGAGTTATCAAGATTGCAATTATCAGACAAAACTCACAATTTGCTATTTTCTCATCATGAAGGCATCCTGTGAACTACCCTTCTTTGTATCGTTTAATAGACACATAAATTAAAGCTATGATTCCAGCAAAAATCATTAAACCTGCTGAAAAACCAGCACCAACATCTCCGATACTTACATTTACTCCTGTCAATATAGCATATATTATCGGGGGAATGCTTACAATTATTGGAGTAAATATTAGGATATTTCCTATAATTTCTACTGCACTTAACCAATCATTAGGTTCTTTCATTCTTATTTACCTCTTTTTTCAATGCAGGTTTAATTTTATTAAACTTTCAGTTTGTTC
>JAHYJJ010000202.1:0-2211 GCA_019429165.1 Methanosarcinaceae archaeon
AAACTTACACATAATCATGGTGATAAAAATATGAAAGGAAGAGTTTGGAGATTTGGTGACGACATTGATACCGATGCAGTGATCCCTGGAAGGTACCTTGTCCTCAATACGCCCGAAGAACTTGCAGCACATGCATTCGAAGGCGTGCGCCCTGAGTTTGCAGGGGAGGTTAAGGAGAACGACATTATTGTCGCGGACAATAATTTCGGTTGCGGTTCATCAAGGGAACACGCACCGATTGCGCTTAAAGGTACAAAGGTCGGTTGCGTAATTGCAAAATCGTTTGCACGTATTTTCTTCCGCAACGCGATCAATATTGGTGTGGCACTTCTTGAGTGTCCTGATACCGATAAGATCGAGGAAGGCGATGTACTTGAGGTCGATATTGCAACAGGTATTATAGTAAATAAAACCAAAGGTGAATCATACCAGGCAACTCCGCTCCCTGATTTCGTGCGCGGGATAGTCGATGCGGGCGGGTTGATCGAATATACAAGAAAGATTATTGCATAATTTGAATTAAGAGTTATTGAATTTAGGAGACTTATAAATGACACAATACAGAATTCCGGTAATACCGGGTGACGGAATTGGTCCGGAGATCGTTGCGGAAGGAAGAAAGGTTATCGATGCTGCCGGTGAGAAGTTCGGATTCGATGTTGAGTGGACCGAGTTCCCACACGGTGCAGATCACTATCTTGCGACAGGCGAACTGATGTCTGAAGATTCGCTCAAGGAACTTGGAAAGTATAAAGCCATTTATCTTGGTTCTGTTGGTGATCCAAGGGTGGCACCGGGTATACTTGAGAAGGGACTTTTGCTTGCCACACGTTTCTACTTTGACCAGTACGTGAACCTGCGTCCGATCAAACTTCTTGAAGGTGTTTGGACACCACTCAAGGACAAGACACCTGCAGATATTGATTTTACTGTGGTTCGTGAGAATACCGAGGATTTCTATATCGGTATTGGTGGACGTGCCAAGAAGGGCGAGAGCAAGGATGTGCTTGAGGTGTCAAGGACACTGTACTCTGCACGTTTTGGTCTGGATATCGAGACTGACAGTGAGGAGATCGGATACCAGATAGGTATGATCTCAAAGGAAGGTACCCAGAGGGTTATCAGGTACGCTTTCGATCTTGCTGAGAAGAGCAAGAAACACTTATCATCTGTTGACAAGGCAAATGTGCTCACTGATATCTATGGCTTCTGGAGAGAGGAGTTTACGGCAATTGCATCCGAACATCCTACTGTTACTACAGATTTCAATTATGTTGATGCTATGACGATGTGGTTCGTGAAGAATCCTGAATGGTTAGATATCGTTGTCACTCCGAACATGTTTGGTGACATTATCACAGACCTTGGCGCAATGATCCAGGGCGGACTTGGACTTGCACCGGGCGGGAACATCAACCCAACAGGCACAAGCATGTTCGAGCCAATCCACGGTTCTGCTCCAAAGTACAAGGGATTGAACAAGGTCAACCCGATCGCAACCATATGGGCTGGTGCTATGCTCATTGAACAGTTGGGCGAAAAGGAAGCTGCTGACTCTATTGTTTCTGCGATCGAGCGGAACATTCTTAACAGCAAGGTAAAAACATACGACATGGGCGGTTCATCCACAACATCCGATGTCGGTGACGACATTGCAAGGATCGTTCTGGGTAAGTAAGTTAATTTTTTCTCATTTGCGCTCTGGCATGATCGATTGCCAGGGCGCTGATTTCTTTTTTTTTAAAATTCAATTGTTATTTTTGTTGGTGTATGTTGGTGTATGTTGCACTCTCAATAAAGTTATAGGGAAATAAACAACTGATTTTCAATTTATCCCTGAGCGTTTTATCATTACCACTCTATTATGTTTTTCTATCGAGCTTTAACAGCAATTTGGAACTCGCAGTTATTTCTGACAATTTTGTTTTCAGGAACGTAAACATGTTTGGTTACGAATTTATGGATATTACATCAATTGAGAGGGGGCGAATTGTTGAATCTTCTCTGGAAAAAGGGTTCAATTTTTTTTTGATACCGCTGGCAATGTCGTTGATTGGTAATATGATGCATGTATTCAGAGTGAGGCATTCCTTGTGATTATGTTAGATGGTAACAAAAGATGGGTTTGTGTAAAAAGTAATGATTGTGCATGTAAAGTAGGGATATAACACGAATTTTAAAACAAAGCCGTTGAGTTATACAATTACAATT
>JAHYJJ010000023.1:0-16078 GCA_019429165.1 Methanosarcinaceae archaeon
GGTGGTTGAATGGAGTGAAACTTTGGACTTAGGCATATGTTTGTGTTTGAGAGGATTGGTTTTTTTGTTTTTGGTATTGGTGCATCTTTTGGTTTATGTGATTTTCGTGCGTTTATAACGCATCTTGCACACAGGTTATAAGTAACCCTATTTTGTTGTACGCTAACTTATTAAAGATTATTGTGCACCGAATATAACCCAAAGGTATAGTAAATAGGTCTTTGAATTTTATTAATTTTATCCATAAGTTTTTTATTAGCAAAATGTATATGTTTATGAGATTATGACACTAGATACTTGGGCAAATATAGGAGTTTCAATTGGAACAATTTCCCTTGCATTTTTGACTTTCCTGAGTGTCAAAAATTCAAATCTACAGATGCTTTTTTTGAAAAACCAACAAAAATTAATGAAAAATCAACAAAATCCTTTTTTACAAGTTTCTGAGTTTTCATTCTTAAAAAATACAATCTCTTTCAAAATCAAAAATGTTGGAGCAGATAATGCATATGAAGTAGGAGTTGCAACTTATTTTGAGCCAGTGATTCTAACTGATTTGGCTGGTAACGATGACGACACTCTTTTTGATATGGCTAAAATTAAACTTAAATTTAAAGATGTTTATGAAATAGAAGATACAGAAAAACGTAACAGAAAGTGGATAGAGCTTTTTAATAAAGGGAAATTAAAGGAATACTATCCTCGATTATGGTTCGAAAGAATCAATAAAAAATTTATCGATTCATATACTACTGATAATAGTGAAATTAAATCAAATTACTTTGTGACTTTTGCCAATACAAAATATACAAATTTTGTAATAACCCCTCATGAAAATGATGAATTGTTTACTTGTGAACCATCATTTAATGCAGAATATGTAGATGTTAACAAGATGGCAAAATCTGCAAATTACATCTACAAATTATCTTCCAAAGGTACTACAATTTCACGTCATTTCAACCTAGATGAACTCCTATCTATTATAAAACATAATAATATATATTTTTTCAATGTTGTTTTTAAGTTGGTCTATAAAAATCAGTATGAAGATGTACTTGAAAGTGTCCCCTTAGCAAATTTCGTATTTAGCATCAAGGAACATGCTAATTTAGAAGATGCTTTTGAACAAGATTTTAGTATCGGTAACATAATAGGTCACAGAGAAATTGAACAAAAACTAAAAGGTGTCTCGTATTCTCAGTATATTAATTCTAAATCAATCCGAAATAACTATGAATAATTTTTTTCACATTATTCGCCTTAAAATTCAAACATTCCTCACTTTCCATCCAACTCAAAGCCTATTTATTACTTACAAGAGTAATCCACACCATTCAAATAACCAAATCACCAATAATGGAGATCCAAAAATATGGCAATTCACCCAATAGAATACCGCTACGGTACAGACGAAATGAAATTCGTTTGGAGTGAGGCAAACCGCCTTAACAAACTCATGGAGACCGAAGCCGCTCTTGCAATGGCAGAGGCTGACATCGGGCTTATCCCAAAAGATGCGGCTGAGAATATCGCAAAGAGCATTAGATCCGTACAACTTGAACGTGTAAAGGCGATCGAGGATGAAATTAACCATGACATGATGGCTGTCGTCATTGGAATAACCGAGCAGTGCACTGAAGAAGCAGGGAAGTGGGTGCACTTTGGTGCGACTTCTAACGATATCCTTGACACTTCAACAGGACTTCAGATCAGGGATGCCATCGAGATCCTTGAAAAGAAGATGGAGACACTTCTGGCAGTGCTTGTCAAACAGGCAAGCGACAACAAGAATCTGGTATGTGCCGGACGCACACACGGTCAGATCGGTGTCCCGACAACATACGGACTGCGGTTTGCAATCTGGGCATCTGAAGTTTCACGTCATATCGAGCGTCTTGAACAACTCAAACCCCGCGCCACTGTAGGTCAGATGACAGGCGCCGTAGGCACACAGGCTGCCTTTGGCAAGGACGGGATCGAGATCCAGAAACGTACAATGGCATATCTCAAAATCGGCTCGGTAGATGTTTCAAACCAGATCATCCAGCGTGACCGCCATGCCGAATTCGTCATGTGGATGGCGAACACCGTAACCACACTCGACAAGATCGCTGTCGAGTTCCGGTCACTCCAGAGAAGCGAAATTGCAGAAGTTGAAGAGAGTTTTGGCAAAAAACAGGTTGGTTCATCCACAATGCCACACAAACGAAACCCGATCAAGTCCGAGCAGATATGCGGACTCGCCCGCATCGTCCGTGCCATGGTCGAGCCGGAACTCCAGAACAACACACTCTGGGACGAACGTGACCTTACCAACTCGTCATGCGAGAGGATCGTATTCCCTGAAGCATGCGTACTTACAGACCACATCATCAAACTCGCAATAGGCGTGATCGAAAACCTGCGTTTCTATCCAGAGAACATACGCCGAAACCTTGACCTCCTTCGCGGGCTCAACATGGGCGAAGCCGTGATGATGGAACTCGCAATGCGCGGCGTTGGCAGGCAGGAAGCGCATGAGATCGTGCGGAGCAGTGCAATGCTGGCACATGAGAGTGGACAGCACTTCAAGGACGTTCTGCTTGCCAACAAGGAAGTTGCAGAATACCTCAACGAAGAGGATATTGTTAATCTTGTAGACCCTGACAAATATATTGGAACGGCAGTCGAACAGGTAGAGGCTGTTGTGGCGAAGTTGCAGAAGAAATGAAATTTTAATACACTAAATATTTTTGTTTAGCTGGTGCAACGTTGTGGCGCAGAGTGTTTAATGAATTCATGATAAAAACGATTCTACCACCCGCGCATAGCGCGGCGTTACCCTACATACACATCAAATATTCAATCGCTGCCAGCGCATTCTACAATTTTTAATGGTATATGTTTTATAAACATATAGTTCGAGTTAAATCGACCGAATTGAGATTTTTCTCTTACACTTTTTGCTAACAATTTGGATTATTCAATTTAGTATGTATGGGACATGCAGCCTGACGGCGGTCGCATTGTTTTGGTTTCAGATAAAACGATCACATTTACGCAGCCATCCAACCAAATCTACACAAATATTTCTTCATAAGTCATTATCCATATTATAATATGGATAATTGGCACTTTTTCCATAGTATAATATGGATAATCGAAAATCCACTCGCAGAGCCACGTAATCGTCATTCAAAAACCGACCCCCGGCATTGATAAAATGGGGTGTGCCGGCTCCGCGCGCGCGAATCATCTTGTAGACAAACAAGAAAATCCAGTGATTTCAACAATTTTATTAGACGCAGATACAACCTTAAATCAGCGTAACCTGCGCGCCTATCGGGCGTAGCAGGCACTCAACTCTGTAGGAAGTGAGTGTATCTATGTGAATCCGCGTCTTGAAAATAACTGGAAAATGGGATAATATCGACTCGAACTATATGCTTATATAACATACTACGAGAAACCGCAATTGATAGGGAATAAGTTAATCCTTAATATTTTCAATAGCCCACAAATATATCTCAGCGCTCATTCTAAAATCGCCTTTTACTAATTTGTTTAGTATTTCCAAAGCGTCTTCTTTTGTGATTTTGCGAGATTTCACGGCAGCAACGATCAAACCTACTAAACCTGTGAATTTGCACCCCTTTGATTCCGCGAATCTTCGAGCATTGGATTCATCAATTACAAATCTATCATCAGATCTTGCTACAAGGAATAAACTCGCTTCCCCTTGATCAAGTCCATACTTTCGAAGCGATTTTGCATCCCCCTCATAATTCAGCACTTTTATCCATTCATCAATTGCTGCCTTAAGTGCATCCGTTTCCGGATACTCATGATTCAGAATTTCTTCTTGTATTTTCGTTGTGATGTGCACAGTTTTGAACACTTTTCTTAATGTGTTCAGTTTGCCAATCTTCGCCAGAGCGATAAGTGTTGACGAATCAATCAAAACACGCATCTGTTAGCCAACCTTCTGCTTCTTTTGCATCTCTGGCAACTTCTTCTACAGTTTGCTTAAAGAAAGGAATATTTCTTTGTGCAAGATACTTTGCCATCTTTTGAATTGAAACACCCGAAAATTCTGCGGCTCTGCATAATGAAAACTCATCGTCGATATATTTCTCCATCGCAATCTTCATGCGCAAATCCTTCACGCCTTCCTCTATGACTCTTCTTACGACCTCTGATCTCGATGAATGAAGCATCTCTGAAAGTTCATTTAAGATACCGACGTATTCATCGCCAATTCGAACTTGCATGTTTTCCATATACATTACATTGTAACCAAATGTATTAAAGATTTGTCATGCAAGAACCCGCCGCAAAAACGCTCCCGTATAAGACCCTTCCACCTTCGCAACATCTTCCGGCGTACCCTTCGCAATGACTTCTCCGCCGCCATCCCCACCTTCCGGTCCAAGATCGATAATCCAGTCTGCGGTCTTGATAACATCAAGATTATGTTCAATAACTATCACCGTGTTCCCGCCTTCAACAAGACGCTGTAACACCTCAAGTAACTTCTTCACATCATCGAAATGAAGTCCGGTCGTAGGCTCATCAAGAATATGCACCGTCTTTCCTGTTGATCTGCGGCTAAGTTCGGTCGCAAGTTTCACACGTTGTGCTTCGCCGCCCGAGAGGGTTGTTGAGGACTGACCCAGTTTTATGTAACCCAATCCAACATCAAACAGAGTCTGGAGTTTCTTATTGATCTTCGGAATGTTCTCAAAGAACCCGAGAGCCTCTTCCACAGTCATATCAAGGACATCTGCAATCGTTTTACCCTTATACTCAACCTCAAGAGTCTCGCGGTTGTACCGTTTACTGTGACATACCTCGCATGGAACATACACATCAGGCAGGAAATGCATTTCGATCGTGATTATACCATCACCCGAACATGCCTCACACCTGCCACCCCGAACATTGAAACTGAACCTTCCGGCCTTATAACCACGCGCGCGTGCAAGTTGGGTCTGTGCAAACAGTTCCCGTATAGGTGTAAACAGATTGGTATAAGTCGCAGGATTCGAGCGCGGTGTGCGCCCGATCGGTGATTGATCTATTGTGATAACCTTATCAACATTCTCAATTCCAACGATCTTGCCATATTTACCAGGTCGGTCGCGTGCACGATGGAGTTTCTGTGCAAGCACCTTATTCAGGGTCTCATTTATTAGTGAACTCTTACCCGACCCTGAAACTCCTGTCACACACAACATCACCCCAAGCGGAAAATCCACATCAATGTTCTTGAGATTATTCTGAGTCGCTCCAATAAGAGAGAGGGCACCACTTGGAATCCGTCTACTCTTTGGAATCTCGATCTTCAGTTTGCCGCTCAGGTATTGTCCCGTAAGCGACCCCTCATTTGACATGATCTGCAGAGGGGTGCCTTCAGCCACGATCTCGCCGCCGTGTATCCCGGCACCGGGCCCCATATCCACCACATGATCTGCATTTTGTATTGTTTCCGCATCATGCTCCACAACAATGACAGTGTTCCCGATATCCCTCAGATGCTTGAGGGTATTGATAAGACGCAAATTATCCCTCTGGTGAAGTCCAATGCTTGGCTCATCGAGAATATACAGGACACCCATAAGGCTTGAACCGATCTGGGTCGCAAGCCGAATGCGCTGCGCCTCGCCGCCAGATAGGGTGCCCGCAGACCTGCTGAGCGTAAGATAATCAAGCCCGACATCCATCAAAAAACCTAGTCTGGACCTTATCTCTTTCAAAATAAGGCGGGCTATGGCATACTCGCGCGGAGTAAGTGTTGGTTCAAGTTCATCAAAAAAACGAAGTGTAACTTCAACTGACATCTGTGTAATATCGAGAATATTGACATCATTGATCGTAACTGCCAGACTAGCCGGTTTCAATCGCTTGCCATCACACACAGAACAATGTTTTGTAGTGATGTATTTGAGAACTTTTTCTTTTGTACTATCGGATTCGGTCTTTTCATTAATACGTGAAAGATATGATATCACGCCGTGATATTGACCTTTGTGCTGCCATACACTGCCACCCCTGCCTGCGTGTACAAAGGGTATCTGTTCATGCGTCCCATGCAGGAGCATCTTTTGAAATCTGGGTTCAAGTTTCTCAAAAGGAACATCCATCGAAAACCCAAAATAGCGTGCAAGTGACACAACAGATTGCATATGATATCCGTCTTTATTTCCCCACGGCTCGATCGCACCCTCACTTAAACTCAGTGTGGGATCGGGAACTATAAGTTCAGGATCATACTCCATTGCTGTCCCAAGCCCATGACATTCCGGACACGCACCCTGCGGGCTGTTAAAGGAAAA
Organism: Methanosarcinaceae archaeon; assembly: GCA_019429165.1. Classification (GTDB taxonomy): domain Archaea; phylum Halobacteriota; class Methanosarcinia; order Methanosarcinales; family Methanosarcinaceae; genus Methanovorans. Next base: position 6,318 of record JAHYJJ010000023.1, read on the forward strand.
CGCGGCAGGCTCCAGGTCCTCAAACCCGATACCGCAGTCAGGACATGCAAGTTTTTCACTGAATACCAGTTCCTCGCCTTCAAGTATGTGAACGATGATCGTGCCACCGCTTTTTTCAAGGGCAGTTTCAACCGAATCGGAAAGACGTTCTTTTATACCTTCCTTAATGGTAAGCCTGTCAACCACGATCTCAATGTTGTGTTTTTGGTAACGCCCGAGTTCAATGGTATCAATGTCTTCAAGTGACACTACTTCCCCATCGACACGGACGCGGGAATATCCCTCGGTCCCAAGGTCTGCGAGCATCTTGCGATATTCACCTTTGCGCTCACGGACAAGCGGTGCAAGGATGTGTATCTTTGACTCTTGCGGTATAGACAATATGCTGTCAACGATCTGGTCAACACTCTGTGGCGCAATGATCCTGCCACAGTCTGGACAATGGCGCACCCCTATCCTTGCATAAAGCAGCCGCAGGTAGTCGTATATTTCCGTGACAGTTCCAACGGTCGATCGAGGATTTTTACTTGTGGTCTTCTGCTCAATGGAAATTGCAGGCGACAGACCTTCGATGTACTCAACATCCGGTTTTTCCATAAGTCCAAGGAACTGTCGCGCATAGGCAGAAAGTGATTCGACATATCTTCTCTGCCCTTCTGCATAAATAGTATCGAATGCAAGAGACGATTTTCCCGAGCCACTGAGCCCTGTTATAACAATAAGTTTGTCGCGCGGGAGTGTGACATCAATGTTTTTCAGGTTGTGCTCTTTTGCACCTTTGATGATAAGATTGGTTAATGACATCTTGACTTTGGGATGGTGGGACTTATAAGTAAAACTTGCGGTGATATAAGATATGATTTATTTTTGATCTTAAACTCCATCCCCCTGAGAAAGGAATATGTTTTAATGTAATCTCACCATATTTAAGAATAATACGATGCGATTATTCTATCCACATATCTGATCAAAAGGTGTTAACTATGATAATCCAATATATTCAGGCTGCACTGGAAAATGCCAGATATGAAATAATAGATGATGAAGAGCCATATTACGGAGAAGTGCCCGGACTTGATGGTGTATGGAGTAGCGGTAATACTCTGGAAGAATGCCGTAAAAACCTTGAAAATGTCATAGACGAGTGGGTAATTGTCAGGCTGGCAAAGGGACTTCCAATACCACAAATAGGCAGCCATGGCATCAAAACTCCCGGAGAAATGTCAGTTGCCTAAAGTCACACCGGTTAAGTGGACAGATTTTGTAAAACAACTGCGAAATTTTGGATTTGAAGGACTATCATCCGGCAAAAAACATCCATTTATGATTAAAGGTGACTTGGTCTTAACAATCCCAAACCCCTATAAAGATATAATTAGCGTTGACCTTTTGGTACGAATACTTAAACAAGCCAAAATATCGAGAGAGGAATGGTTGAAAAAGTAAATAATTTTCTCATTACTATGACATGATAAAAAATGCGAATATCATCGAATCCCCTTCTGTATGGCTTTCTTGGATTCAACAGCATTCTCTTCCGCTTTTACAAATCCGATTATGTCATCCATAGTTCTTTTTTTTCGTTGATGCACCAATATGTCATCATCAATATCCTTCAATTCCATCATATCTCAATCTCAATATCGTACACCTTTTCAGGATTCTCCTTATGCACCTTCCAGAAAACCTCTTCCCCATGCTCCTCAACCAACTTCAAAGTACGCCGCGGTATAGTCTTCGGCCCCAGTACCGCGCCCGGTCTCGCAGGATCGTCGATGTAATCCGTCTCCATCATAAACCGGCTGCCTTCTTCAAGCGCAGTCTCGATCGCATCCTTTCCAGCGATCACACCAGGGAAAATGCCAAGTCGCTCGCACACGTTCACCATCGGGGGTGCAAAATGCTTTACAACCCTGTGGAGTTTAATACCGGAACGCTTTGCGCGCTCCGTAATGTCCACAAGTTCGGACTCACCCACACTTTCCGTATGCAACTGAACGGCACAATCAATGTCTGCAGCAAGATCGAAACCATATTCCATGATCTCATTGGACGCTGCCCATACTTCATCCGATACCGGATAATGCGGGCGCCCTGTCTTGATGCCAACAGCCGCACCGTCTTTGACATACTTTGTTGCAAGTTCCAGTCCGCTTTTCATTAACTCGACTGCCCGGTCAAGTTCCATGTATTCAATCAGTTTTGTGATCTCTGCCGGATGTACACCAAGGACAGGAAAAGCACCAACCCTGATCTCTTTAATTTGGCGTGCAAGTTCCACAGTCTCATCGAACACAGTAATGTAGTCATCAGGTTTTGAAACCATGATTCCTATTGTCCATGTTGGTTTCGATACAAGTATAATATGTGTGCCACCTGCATTCTTAAAATCCTTTACGGCAAGCAAGCCACGACCTCTTGGGTCGATGTGCATATGGTTATCAGTGATTGGAATTGCAGGGAACATAATATTCACAAGACTAATTCTTACTCCATCTAATTTAAAGTAACATGATTACTAATTATCAAGTATTTGTATAGCGACTTTTGATCCCGATTCAATCCTCCGCAGGCGGCATATCCCTACATTATCGATAAAATGCACACATTTTTTCGATGCCAGATCAATTCGCTGTCGGCAGTGCATCCCGGCTTTGCTAAGAAACGCTTTGCTAACGATTTAGCATATTCATGTTAGTATGTAAGGAACATGCCGCCTGTAACAATTGGAATGGTTTTGGTTTCAGATATAATATTTCATTTATGTAGCGATCTTATCACAACCCTACAAATACATTATCGATTCTCATTACATTCTGAAATATAATAAAATGTTGTGTAATCACAGGAGAATATTTAATACTAAAACAACTATTTACATACACTTGGTGATGATAAAAAATGAGTAAAACAGCAGCAGTAATAAAAGGTGACGGCGTTGGCCCGGAACTTGTTGATGCAATGATTAAAGTGACAGAAGCCGCCAACACAGATGTTGAATTCATAATGTGTGAAGCAGGTGCAGGCTGGTGGGAAGAGCACGGCGGAAATACACTTGTTCCTGACGAGACATGGGATATTATTGATAGTTCAGATGCCTGTTTCAAGGGTCCAACAACTACCCCGGGTGGAGTCGGCACCCCAAGAAGTGTCGCAGTGTCCATCAGAACGAAATACAATCTCTATGCTAATGTACGCCCCATAAAAACATTCCCAAACACAAAACCACCACTTGGTGACGTTGATTTCGTTTGCGTGCGTGAGGGTACTGAAGGCCTCTACATAGGCGAGGAAGTGAAACTCACAGACGATGTATATATTGCTATCAGGAAGATCACACGCACATCGAGCAATAACATCTCACGATACGCCTTTGAAGAAGCAAAACGGAGAAACTACGATACAGTTGTGCCGATCCACAAGAGCAATATCCTCAAACTGACATGCGGCACCTTCCTCGAAGAGGTAGATAAAGTTGGTGTAGATTATCCTGATATCGATATATGGGAATATCATATTGACAATATCGCACAGCAGTTGATCAAGAATCCACAAATATTCAACAACAAGATCCTTCTTTCGACGAACCTGTTCATGGATGTCATAAGCGAAGAATGTTCAGCACTCGTTGGCAGTATCGGACTTATTTACTCCGCAAATATCGGGGACAACTATGCAATGTTCGAACCTGCACACGGCTCTGCTCCAAAATACACCGGACAGGATAAGGTAAATCCTGTGGCAACGGTTCTTGCAGGTGCATGGATGCTTGATTATCTTGGCGAGAACGAAAAGGCTGATGCGATCTTCAAAGCAACTGAGCGTGTTATAGCAGAAGGAAAGTACCTCACATACGACCTTGGTGGCAGCGCAAAACTCAGTGAAATGACAGATGCTATCGCAAAATACACAAGTGAAATATTGGCTTAAAACAAAAAAAGTATTAGAAAAAGTAATCGGATATATGGCATAAGTTTAAATTTCGATTGAAATTTAAACTCGACCTTATATCCAAAATATAATTTTTTTATTCGTCGTCTTCATCAATATCTGCATGATACATATCACGTTTTACGACAGATTCGAACAGGAAATATTTTTCAACATACGCTCGTATCTCTTCATCAGATATGCATGAAACCCGCTTTTCCGTATCATATAATTTCTGGATCTCTTTCTGAATAGACCGCAGGCGTTTATCGTCCTTTAAGACCGTGATCTCAATATCCATCAGCTCGTTCAGAGTTTCCTGAACCTTGTGTTTCAAAACATCAATACCTGATGAATCTCCGATCAGGAATATGCGTTTTCCTCCGACCTTCTCCGGAAGGTATGGTTCATACGTGAATGGATTTTTAATCACACCTGCTGCATGTATTCCGGATTCATGTGCAAAAATATTTTTGCCTACAACTGATTTGTTTCGTGGTATTCTAATTCCGATCTCTTTTTCCATGAATCTTGCAAATTTTGAGATCGATTCAAGATTATATTTCTCAAATCCTTCTACCCGCTCTTTAAGAAAAATGACCAGTTTTTCCAGTTCAGCATTTCCGGCCCGCTCACCAATTCCAAGAAATGTCACACTTGACCAATTGGCACCATACCAGTATCCTGCAAGTGAATTTGCAACTGAAAGTCCAAAATCATCATGACAGTGTGTTTCAATGTTCACAGCACCAAGTTCATTCTTTATGTGTTTGACTATCGAAGGGATACCATACGGCTCATCAACACCAACAAATGGAAGCCCAAAACCTACTGTATCACAAAGCCGAATCGTACATTTTGGATCGATCTCAAGTAGTTTTCCAATAAGCGGATACACGAAATTATAGTTATCCGCACGTGTCATATCTTCAATGTGTGCACGTGTTCGAAGTCCATGGTCAACTGCATACTGAAGTGCATTTAGGTACTTCTCCTCTGCTGCCTCGCGGCTTGCAAGTCTCATCTTGTCAAATATATGCGAATCAGATACTGACATTAGAATACCCGTTTCCTCTATCCCATCAACTTCCAGCACCATATCAATGTCAGCAGGCACTGCCCGTGCCCAACCTGTGACTTCAGGGGATTCATACCCTTGATCAAACATCAATTTGACTGCTGCCCGATCACGCTTATTAAATACAAATGTTTCAAGTTTTTCAATGCCAATTTCATGTAAAAACTCGTATATTTTGAACTTTTGCCCTTTGTTCATGACAATCCCCGGCATCTGGGAACCATCACGGATAGTACTGTCGCTGATGAATATCTCCTGACCCTCAGGCAGTTTTATTTTGGGCAAGTCATCATAAGATTCGTATACTTTCATTGAAATCCTCCTTGTGATGCGAAACAACTTCATTTGCGGACAATGCGCAAGTTCGGTATAATTTCGCAAGAATATTTAAAATTTTATCTGTAGGCGTACATTTAGCCCATATTAATTATTAAAAAATAGTGTAAATATATACACATTACACATATATCGTTGTGCTTTTTTCTACATGAAGGACGTTATCCTTAAAATGTCTTTCTTTTCACATCAAGCATAATCTGGCATATAATACTGTGAAAGATCAAGAGTGAAGTTATCACTCGATCTAAAAATGATCTTAAGGTTCAGAAGCCTCTTTTGGCTTTTGAAGTGCTGCCTGGATCTCATCAAGCAATTCATCATCGGTCTTGTCTGTGATATCAATCCCATTATCCAACGCCATCTGCTGGATCTTAGATTTTTTTTCATCCTCTGGCACATTTTTGATCGTTTTCTCGAACTCCTTTAACGATAGATCGGATTCACGCTGTGCTTTTTTGAATTCGCCCATGGACGTTCCCATTGAGCGTGCAAGTTCGGGTAATTTGCTTGCTCCAAATAACAATACAATAAGTGCAAATATTAATATTAATTCTGTTGTGCCTAATCCGCCAATCATGATTGTGACCTCGTTATGTGTATTTAGTTTGTATTTATGATATGCAATTTTAGTTTGTATTTATGATATGCAATAACTGGTTTATTGTTTAATTTTATCTGTCTTAATGATTTCTGTCATCATATTGATCCATTCATCCGGGTTTTTTCCTTCTGTATCGATACCGGCATCTTGTGCCATTTTTTTGATCTTATCATCAACTTCGGTGTTTCTAATGTCTTTTTTACTGAAATCAATATTCTTATCAAATATATTCATTTCAAATTCTGCCGCTCGCTGTGCTTTTTTAAAATCACCAAGTGATTTTCCTAACGACTTTGCAAGTGCTGGCAACTTATCCGGACCAAATAAGAACAATGCTGCGATGGCAATTGCAAGCAATTCAGTTGAACCGATCATCTAGCAGTAATATACCACACCAATACATAAACATTTTTGGTCGATATGTATCTAAAAAACCTTTGCCATAGCAATACTTAACTCAAATAGCACAATCAATACTACTGCAGTTAATAATTGTGCAATGAATGTCGGGTCCGGGGACATGAACATTGAAAAACCCACAAGTGCTGCATATACGATAAACCTCTGTTTTTTAAGCGTCTCATACTTGACAATGCCCATTTTAATTGCAAATATCACCAAAAGGGGTAGCTGGAACACAAGACCAAATCCCAGTACAAGCATTGTTACTATTGAAATGGTTTCCGCAACAGATATCTGGGCAATTGCAATATCGCTTGAATAGAATATTATGTATTTGAACATCAATGGAAGTGCCAGGAAATATGCAATACAAGAGCCTAAAATAAAAAGTAAAAAGGATGCTGGTACGACTTTTATGAAAAAACGTTTTTCATTTTGGTATAACCCTCTTGCTGCAAACCTGAATATTTCATACAGGAACAAAGGGATAGTAACTGCCACTGCAAATACAATCGATAGTTTAAAACGTGCAAATATCCATTCAAGTGGCGAATACACAGACATATCTATGCCCGATGGCACAAAGTTATCCCATACCATCTGCACAATAAATGCTGAAACTGGATAGGCTATGACCAATGCAGTAAAAAGTCCTATCAACACGATTGCCATACGGTTACGAAGTTCTTTCAAATGCACTGTCATAGGCTGCACTTCATCCGTTGTAATATCTAATGTGCTTTTATCCTGTGCATCATCAGTGCCAGTACCTTTGTTTGCATCGTTATCATCAGTATCAATCATTACTAGTAAGGTAGAGCATTTATGCAATAAAAGTTATGTGTAGTCTATAGCTTCAATTTCGTAAAAGGATACAAGAATCGTAAGGAGAATATCTTGTCAAGCAGTATGGAAGACCTGAGTACTATAGTTATTGAAATTAAGAATAAGATAGTGTACATTGGGCTTGCATTTTTACTTAGTGTAACTGTCTCGCTTCAATTCACCGGTCCATTGATCGAACGTATGAAAAGTGATCTCTTACCTGAAGGTGCAAAGATCGTTTATATTTCACCGCTTGAGGTCATGATGTTAAAACTTAAGATCGCTTTGATACTAGGTTTTTTTATCATAATTCCTTTTGTTGCATTCTTTATAATTCGGGCAGTGCTCAAAAAGTTGAGAATTGAAAAACCCATTCAGATCAATCGTTTCTGGGTAATTGTTACATCATTTGCAATTATTCTTATGTTCCTGCTTGGGGCATCGTATGCATATTTTATCATGTTACCCCTGTTCCTGAAATATCTCTACCTAAATGCCGCATCTTCAGGGATCGTTGCCACGTATTCAATATTTAAATTCATCTCATTTGCAGCAGCAGCAACAATCATTTTCGGTCTTGTCTTTGAACTGCCAATAGTTATGTTATTCCTGACAAAAAGCGGGATCGTTCAGTACAAAACATTTGTTGAATACCGCAAACACATGTACGTATTGTTTTTGGTAGTGGGTGCCTTCATCACTCCACCGGATGTCATTAGTCAGGTTATGGTTGGCGTGCCTTTGATCATCTTTTTTGAGATCAGTTTGCTTATTGTACGGATCATGGGTGGAAACAGCAAGCAAAAAGAGGCTAAAAGCTAGTGTTCTTGGGGAGCAGATAATTATTTAAGTTGAAATGATGTTGATGCATTGCATATTCAAACAACAAAGGAATTAAATAATGAAAACTAAAAACCTTATGTTGCTCCTAATTATTGTAGTAATTGCAGTGACTGGTTGTATTGGTGAGGATGATACACCCCTCACAAATAATGATTTTGATCAAATTAATCTTCATAAAGAAGTTATTTATAATGATTGTGTTGAATGTCATCCAAATCAAGTCAAAGCAATGAAAATGGAATCCAGTGGATTGCATTCAGTGAATGCATGTGATTTTTGCCACGTTCAGCACGGTTATATCCCGGCGTGTTCAGATTGCCATGGATTAAATCATGATGATACCATCACCAATTGTAAACAATGCCACACCGAATCACATGCCCCAAGGAATATTAACTTCTCAATGGAAGAAGGTGATTATTCGTGCAGTGTGTGCCATACAGAACAAGCAAACATACTTGATGCAAATCCTACAAAACACACTGACATGAATTGTCAGAATTGTCACACAAAACATGGATTCATCCCTAAGTGTATCAATTGTCATATTGCACATGATGATACCGGGATAATGGATAATTGTAATGAATGCCATAAGACCGGACACATACCAACAAAAATAAATACATAAATGAGTATCGACCAAAGGAATAAAATCATGGAAAACAAAAACATTATTTTGCTATTGATTATTGCATTAATTGCAATGAGCGGTTGTATTGAAAATGACGAGGGAGATACAACCACGATAAGTAACGATGGTCAAGATATTGATAACTTTAGCAATGATAATTTAGATCCACTTGGATATAACATCGAAACGGTTTCTAATATTTGTGTTGAATGTCATTCAAAACCTGTCAAAATGATAAAGGAATCAGGTGGATTACATTCCCAGAAAAGTTGTAATTTTTGTCATGTTCAGCACGGTTATGTTCCTAAGTGTTCAGATTGCCATGGCTCATTCCACGGAAATACAATTACGAATTGTGCGCAGTGTCATACTGATGCACATGCTCCAAAGGATATTACATTCTCTTCTGAGGCAGACAAGTTTTCGTGCAATATATGTCACATAAGTGAAGTTACCACTTTTAACATAAACCCTACAAAACACAGCAATTTGGAGTGCACACATTGCCACACAAAACATGGACTTATTCCTGAATGTACAAACTGCCACACCCTACATGATGATGCTATGACAGCGGATGATTGTGGTGAATGCCATACCACCGGACATGTACCAACAAAAGTAATATATCTGATAACGACTCCAAAAAGCCTGTGTTCAGGATGTCATGCTGATGCCATCAGTGTGATGGATAACAGTAATACCAAACATTCGGAACTACTATGTTCCCAGTGTCATCCAAAACATGCCCAGATTCCTGCATGTTCATCGTGTCATGGAATACCTCATGGTCCAACAGTAACAGATTGTGGAATAAGATGCCACCTGTCAGGGCATGATGTTTGGAAAAAAATTGAACTTTGAAATGGATGGTTTTTAGTCCAAAGTGCCCGATTTCATTACTTTTTAAGTGCATATAATTTGTGAAATTATGTACAACGAGATGATACTCCCATCAGTCAAATTGACTCGCACTATTAAAATATATGTAACTATTCAGTCATCTTATAAGCCGTTTCCTTTTCAGCACCAATAAAACAATATACAATGACCTCCGCCTCAATATTATTCAAAAATAATCAAAATTTCCATTAATCTGAGGGGATCGA
>JAHYJJ010000024.1:0-15718 GCA_019429165.1 Methanosarcinaceae archaeon
AATCAACACTCAGGTCATGGATAGTTTTTAGCGGGACTTTACTTGCAATTTCGAGTACGCCCTGGTGCAGTTCGTGAACCTTGAGAGATTCTTCGTAGATGGAACCGATGATAGTTGTTGGAGGTGTGGGAGTTGTTATTGATTTGGATGGAATGAGTGTCATTTTTTGCCTCTTGTGTGTGGATTTTATGAATTTACACCTATATAGCCATACTTACCAAAAGCATATATGTCACACACATCATGTATCTATTATGAAAATAATCGGCATTGCTCGTGAAACGCTTGATTTTATCCTTAATGTAAGCAAATCCTCTGCACCCAATGAGTTTGCAGGACTAATGCAACAGACGGACGGAGTCATAACAGATATCATAATACTCCCTGGCACAGAATCAAGTGACAGAAATGCCGTTATAAAATTGTTCATGATGCCAAACATCAAATCCGTAGGTTCCATTCACAGCCATCCTACCCCAAATGTGACTCCGTCAAAAGCAGACCTGCGGCTTTTTGGAAAAACCGGAAGTCATCACATCATTGTCGGGGCACCGTATGATGAGAAAAGCTGGAAATGCTACGATGGCGACGGTCAGGTGCAGGATCTTCCGGTGCTGGATGTCGAACTTGAAGAGCCGGAAATTCTTTGAAATATTTATGTGGGCGATCACTCGCCCAAAATCATTTTATCCTGTCAAACCCAATTGATCATAATAGCAAATACCTACGTGGGAGTGGTACAAATGCCAATGTGCAAAGAATGTAATTTTTATACACCGATCGACGAAACAAAAGGCGAATGCTTTGGAATAGAAGTGCCTGCAACTATGAATGCAAATGACTGTCCGCAAAAAGCATTCCAACCAATTGAATCAGATGACAGGCATTGAAGTATGTGAATTTGTGAAAGTTTCCGGCCTTTAACTTCCGGCACTTGATATGGAACTTGAAGAGCCGGAAATTTGGAATCATTTACGTGTACGGTCAGCGTACATAATCAAAAAAAATTATATCTTGTTTAAAACAAAATCTCTTACTTTTTCACTCAGCCTAAAACCGCAAGCATTCAGTTCATCAAGAGATTCTCGCAGGTATATTTTACGATCCTTGCCTGCCTTTAGCAAAATGCCAACAGTTCATGTGATGTTTAGGTCCATATTCTTGGCTGCTTTTGGTATGTATATGAGCCCAAAATATTCGCGTAAAAGTTCGATATTTCCAATCTTTTACAGGGCGATAAGTGGAATAGAATTGGATACTGTAGCCATATTATCCAATAATCCTTTCGAGAGTGTTCAAGTCATCTTCAACATCTTCGGTAGTATAGTTGATTGGAACACCGCTACTATCCAGAATCGTAAGCATTTCCCATTTGTTCCGTGCACCTGCCAATTCAGCAGCCTTGCCAAGAGATAATTTGCCTTCCCTGTATAATTCAATGGCAAGTGTCTTCTTTATAAAATCAGGCATATCGCTTTCACTAATTTTTACTGATGATGGAAAATTCGAGGAGAAATTAACTGTTGTCTTTACTTCACTCATTTTATCAGGTAACATTTTGTATCTGATAATACTTTAACGTTTTCTAGAGAAGATTTAGAGGCGGTCTATTATCATACCCATCTCATGCCAATACAATGCTGATAAATATTTTGATATGATAAAAGAAATAAATCATATCAATCCGTTGGAACTTATTTGAGTTTCACCTAATATATGGTAGGGACATATTGATTTGCAATCATTTTACCATTATTTCCCTATCAAAAGTCATCCAGATCGAACACAACAAACCCTTTTTCCCTGAGCGCACCCTTGCCTTCAATCCTTTTTGCGACCAGACCAAAATACTCTGTTCTGTTACCATTATTCCACTGAACTGATGTTGACTTATCCATCAACTTTTCAAGAACATCCAGCGCATCTTTCTTACTGAGATCCTTCCACTTACACTCTACAAAAGTGATGGTTTTCGTGTCACCGTCCAGAGCAACTATGTCGATCTCAACTTCCTTTCGCATCCCTGTCGCCGTATCCCTGTAATGACTATACCATATACCAATTTTTGTAAAACCAAACGGCAGATTGTTTGCAGCCCCCTGTTTTCTGATAAAGTCTTGGCTTATGTCTTCGAAAACGAATGACACATGCTTGTTGAAAGCACTGTCCAGCACTTCCTTGTATCGCAAATAATTGCCTTCTTCAATGTAACTCTTATAGGGATAAATGAAACTGAACCAGAAATTAACAAAATGGTCTTTAATCCTGTAAACCGTCTTTTTGGATCTGCTATAATCTGTTACAGGTGTGTTCTTCTCAATAAATCCTAATCTTTCCAGAGTGGAAAGATATCTAGGCAGAGCGGTTGATGGCATGCCGATATTATCTGCGATCTGGGTTTGCTTTGTATTTCCTGCAGAAAGTGCACTAAGTATCGAAAAGTAGGTAAGTGGCTCTCGAAGTTCTTCCCGGATCAAAAACTCTCCTTCCTCATATAACATCCTGCCTTTCCTTGCGACGTTTTCAAGTATATTGTCAATCGCATATTTCCCCAAGTCGAGTTCGGTAAGGTAAAAGGGAATACCACCCGTAATTGAGTAGATCTTTACAGCCTCTTCGAGGTTGACTTTTTTAGGAAATAGATCAAGACTTTCTTCAAACGTCATTGGTTCCACTTTCCATTGACCTGTCCTTCTGCCATATAGCGGACTTTTGTATGCGAGCACTTCGCGCTCCATCATGGATATGCTTGAACCACAAAGCACAAGCATTATGTTCGTCCCTGAAAGATATTCATCCCAGTATTTTTGGAATATGGATGTCACTACCGAGTTTGCGTTTATCAGGTATGGGAATTCATCAATGACAAGTACAAATCGTTCGTCACCGATCTTGCTTTTTAGATACATGAAAAGAGTACGCCAGTCTGAGAACGGGGATTGTGCAACCACAGCATCACCCATGTTTTCTGCTATGAAGCCTGAAAGAAGCCGTATCTGTTCGATCTCATTTCCTTTGGTGCAGAGAAAATACGTATGTTTCTTGTCTTTAATGAATTTGTGCAACAGGCAAGTTTTTCCGACACGTCGCCGTCCGTATATCACTATCATCTGACTCTTGTCTTTCCTGTATGCATCCTCAAGGAAAGCCAGTTCTTCTTCCCTGCCTACAAAATTAACATTATGTGCCATAACATTATGTTGTACTGCATAACTAATAAATGCTTCGCAAGTATGATTTGCAACTTATCACTTGTACTGCATGGATGCATGGAAGTGAACGAGGAACGATTGAACGAACGTGTACCAATTGAACGGACGTGTACCGATACATCAACCATTATGTAGTCTGTATACTGGAAATGAGGAAAGGAGTGAGGCACGAACGCATGGCTGAGCCACGCAGCATTACAGCCGGTAAATTTTTCACCCACATAATATCTCCGCCCTTTATTCTATCAGTGACATAAGCCACAACTACAAGTTAATCACTGTGCATGATTTTTAGGTTGAATTTGTTATTAAAAATGTTAAAAATGACGATTGATTCAATTAAAATAGTGGCGCCCTATATCTGAAAGGGCAGCATATCTAATTCATTAAAAATTATATCAGTTCACGTGGCTGCTTATGCTCCGGCAACACCGGAAGCGGCATCGTATTGATCAAAATAGGACTCTCAACCTCTTTTGCTCGTTCAAGCATGAGTTCCTTGCCCTTTTGTGTAATAGCAAACAGTGGAACTGCTGTGCCGACCTGTGCAAGAGGCTTGATAACATCGCGTACATTCTTGGATGCACAGCCTGTGGTAATGTCCAGATAATCAAGCAGTTTTAAAGCATCATCCCGACTTACACCGGTCACATGAGCACCGATAATGGTCAGGTCAACACCAAGTTCAGATTCGACTTCCCTGAGCGCCTTTGCCATATCAGGATCAATGGCTGACACAGCGATCTTTTTGTAACCTAATTCCGCCGCCTTTCTGACCCCCCCGACAGGGTCGATCTTAGCAGTTGATGTGTCAAGTACAATACCTCCATTTTGAGCGATACCATTCATAATACCATCAATAGGCTCAGTTTCAACAAGACCCGATATCCTCGCACCCATACCCTGTACAAGTTTTGGATTATTGGTGATTACGGTTCCTGCCCCATCACAAACCGTCACGGTCGTATCAAGGACACCTCGCCGAAGGCCAGTCATCATGATCTCGGATGCTCCAAATCCCACAAAGACCTCAAGTTCCAGCTGGCGCCTGTCCGTGAACATACCAAAGTCAGAAATGCGGAATTCCATATTTTTCCTGACCTCTTCAGATGTTATTTTCTTGATCCCGCGCACCTTATCGAATATCGGACACCATTCGACCTGTGGCTCACCAACCTCTACCACTTCACCATTCTCAACAACAACTTTTGTTTTACCAAGCATTTCCATAATATGGGCCATAATATCACCTTTTGTTCCAATTAAATTGTATAAATATAATTTGAATATTATTTATAACTACAATAAATTCAAATGAATCTGTAATACTTATTACTTTTGGCACTCAAACTTGAAAGTTGTAAAATTTACAATGCATTACGCCTATCAACGATCTTTTGCGCTTTTCCGGCAGTCCTTGGAACAGTTCCCTTCTCAACAAGTTCCACATTAGTTCTGATGTTCAACACTGCCTTCAATTCATTCTCGACATGTTTCCGAACTGCTGCAAGGTCTTTCAATTCACCGGTAAATGCACCTTCCTCAAGTTCAACCCGGACTGTTATCTCATCCATCCTATGCTGATTCCTATCCAGCAATATCTGGAAATGCTCGGTAACTTCTGGAATATTTGCGATCACGCCTTCGATCTGGGATGGGAATACATTAATCCCTCTTACGATAAGCATATCATCAGCCCTACCAAGCACTCTTGATATCCTCTGGGTGGTCCTGCCACATGCACATTCGCTCTCAAGAAGGCGTGTGATGTCACCTGTGTGGTACCTGATAATTGGCAACGCTTCTTTTGTTAGGGATGTCAAAACAAGTTCACCTTTCTCTCCTTCTGCAACCTGTTCGCCATCAGAGTCCAGCACCTCGACAAGGAAATGGTCGCTCCAGATGTGTAAACCGTCCTGCTCCGTACATTCAAAAGCAACACCGGGGCCAAACATCTCAGAAAGTCCGTATGAATCATACGCCTTGATGTTAAGCGCACTTTCCAGTTCCTTCCTTGTGTTCGATGACCATGGCTCGGCACCGAAACACCCGATATTTAACGAAAGTTTATCCAGAATATCCATCTGCTCTGCAGTTTCGGCAAGATAAAGAGCATACGAAGGCGTGCAGTGTAATGCGGTTACGCCATAATCGACCATCATCTCAAGTTGCCGAACAGTATTTCCCGTCCCGCTTGGAACAGTCATCGCACCCAACTTCTCGGCACCATAATGAACACCCAGACCACCCGTAAACAGACCATAATTGACAGCATTTTGGAACACGTCATCAGCCCTGACACCGACCATCATGAGATTGCGTGCCATTAAGTCAGACCATGTATCAATATCCTGTGCAGTATATCCCACGACCGTCGGTTTCCCACTTGTGCCAGATGAGGCATGGATGCGCACAATGTCTTTTTTGGGAACCGCGAACAACCCGAATGGATAATTGTCACGAAGGTCTTGCTTTATTGTTGATGGGAGATGGCACACATCATCCAGAGAATTAATATCGCCCGGAACAATATCTTTTTGTTTGAACTTTCCGGTATAAAAAGGAACATTTTCATAGACACTGACAACTGTTTTTTTCAAACGTTTAAGTTGTAACTTTTTTAATTTATCATAATCCATTGTTTCGTATTTTGGTTGCCAGTATTCCATATAAAAATCACCATATTTTGCACATATTTTCTGAAGATGTGATTTGCTTCTTTGTTTAAATGCATTGCTCTTTAGCATAGAATGCAAAGTGCACAATTCCATGACGTTTTTCAATTACCTATGCTTACAAATCTAATAATAGTGTTCATAAAATATGCGAAAAATAATGCAGCAAAACGAAGTGAACATAATGTCAAAACACGGACATACTACCACACCCATTCCTCTTTTTGTACTTCTGTTCACTTTTGTTTTTTTGGCAGTTGGTACATCACCTATTGCATCTGCTGACTGGAATCAAAATATCATTGAAATTGATGCCACCTATGAAGTAGTATCACAAGATATGATCGTTCATGTTTCAAAAGAGTTTACTTTTTCAAATAATGATATTGATACACGTTTTTGGAAAGAATATTACTCAAACTTAAATTACAAACTTCCCGGTGGCATCGAGAATATTCAAGTTTACAACAGCGATCAAAAGATGGAATATTATAAACCGGATGCACAAGGTGACTATTATATATTTGAATTCAATAAAAATATCTGGTATGACAAAAGTTACACATTTACTGTTGAATATGACCTTGTAACCAACAAAAACACTGCCGCTTTCTACATAATTGAAAATGGAGATAATACTAAAGTTACAGTATCCATTCCCAATGAATATAAAGTTTCCATTGATAGAAATGACTACATAAAAATACAACAGCCTGATGTTTCCAAATATATTTTCAATAAAGGACTAAATTGGGATAGATCATGTTTTGTTAATGCTGTCCATATTACAGAGATGCAAGTCATCCGGGATACAGTTCACCTTAAGGAAAAAGATGTGGTGATTAGCATAGTATTTTGGGATGGTGAAGATGAATGGGCAAATACGATGATGAATACTGCAATTGAAAGCCTGCCTATTTTGGAACAAGTGTCGGGTTTATCGTATCCACTAGAATATGGCATCACGATAACGCAGGCTACATCAGCAGATACGCTGGGATATGGTGGGGCAAATAATGGTAAAGATGGCATTATTTTGCTCCACACTGAGAAATATGAGACACTTATCCATGAACTGGCACACTATTGGACAATGGAATGTGACTTTGAAGCAATATGGATGGACGAGGGATATGCGAATCTTTATACATACCTGGTTTTGGAACATAACCACCCGGATGATGCGGTCGCAAGAAAAGAACTGTACTTTGAACAGTATAAAAACATGAAACCGGTTTATGACATCCAATTGTCTGATTGGACTGTGCCTGACGCATTCAATTCTGAAAACGCGAATAAGATTGACTATGGATACAAAAAATCCTTTGTGATCGCATATAATAAATATGAAAAAGAAGGATTGGAATCGGTTAAAGTCTCCGATCTGAACCTTTTATAATTATGTCCTCTGGTTTTGCTGTGGTTGGGTGTGCCGTTGTAACGTTTGGTTAATTTAGAATTGCATTCCTCCTCATAATTAAATATAAGGGCAATAGCAATCATTTTTTTATAAGAACCTATATATATTTTCATACTAAATTACCGACTGAGGTTTCATGCAAACATTAGTAATATGTATCGACAGGGACGATGATCTTGGTGAGAAAGCAAAGGTCCTATCTCCGGTTATAGGAAGAGAGGACAATATCAATGCTGCAGTTAAACTTGCCAGTGCCGATCCTGAGGATTCCGATACGAACACGATATTTGGTGGTATCAATGTACTTGATGATCTTTTATCAAGGGGTATAGATGCCGAAATTGTTACATTTGCCGGCGATAGGAATATCGGAGTTGTCTCTGATCAAAAGATCGCTCGTCAACTTGAAGTTGTTCTTGAGAAGTTTGATGCAAAAAATGCTATATTCATATCCGATGGCGCAGAAGATGAGACGCTTATTCCTATTGTGCAGTCCCGAATAAAGATCGATTCCGTGAAGCGTATTGTGGTCATGCAAAGCCAAAATCTTGAAAGTACTTATTATATTTTGAAAAACGCATTCAATGACCCTAAGATCTCCCAGACATTTTTCGTACCTCTGGGGCTTGCAGCGGTCATCTATGCCGTATTCTTGATGGCAAACTATCCTGAAGGCGCAGTTATTGGGATATTGGCAGCGATTGGGCTCTATATGCTTTATAGGGGTTTTGGGCTTGATGATATATTTGCCACGTTAGGAGGGAATATGAAAACATCTTTCTATGCTGGCAGAATGACATTTATTACTTATACGGCTGCGGTACTTATTTGTATTATTGCAACTGTCCAGGGCGCTGTGACACTGTGGGCATATTACCTCAATGGTGGGATCTGGTATTATGGATTACTTACTTTAGTTACGGTTTTCATAAATGCGTCAATTTGGTTGTATGTTGCAGCTGCATTTATTGCGATCTTTGGCAAGGTGCTGGATATTCGTGTAAGTGGAAAACCAATTATTCATTACACATCTCCTGCGTTTTTTGTAACATCTTTAGGATTGCTCTTTTGGGGTGCAAGTACCTACTTATTAGCCATAAGTTCAGTTGTGGATGATACGGGTGTTCCTGATGTCGGTATTCAGTATTTTGTGTATTCGGTGGTCCTTGCTGTAATTATAGCTCTTGTTGGTGTAAAAATATCTTTAAGCAAAGAAGCAAAGGTAAAGGTAGGACTTAGAGCAAAGGGAAACAACAAAAAACGAAACAAAAAATAAAAGGTTGATACTATTTCTGATATGACTTTTGACATAAAGGCTGTGATATTTGGCGGTGTTGGTTTTTCAATTGCAAAAGACTACCATAGCCGAATTATCAGCACTCCATACGGGGATGTGACGGCATATATCACTCGAATGAATGGGTGTGGTGTCGCAATCATTCCTCGACATGCAGGTGCTGAAGAACACACGCCTCCGCACATGATCAACTATCGCGCAAATGTGTGGGCTGCAAAGGAACTTGGAGCAAAGCGCATAATTTCTACAAATTCGGTTGGCACTATGAAAGATCACCCGATCGGGAGTTTTGTGTTGCTTGACGATTTTGTGGATTTTACTAAGAACAGGACATCTACGTTCTTTGATTCCGAAACTGTGCATGTGGATATGGTTGAACCTTATTGTCCCCGGATCAAAAAATGCCTGGCAGATTCTCTTGAAAGAAAAGGAATTGTTTATTCAGAAGACATATACGTATGCACGGAAGGACCGCGATTTGAGACACGGGCTGAGATCAATATGATGAAGCAGTTTGGGGATGTTGTTGGCATGACGGGTGTGCCTGAAGTTATACTTGCAAAAGAACTGGAATTGTGTTATGCATCCATCTGTACGGTAACGAACTACGCATGCGGTTTGGGAGATGGTAAATTAAAACTTACCGTTGATGATGTTGTGGATGCATTACGTAGTGCACAGGGTGCACTTATGGGGGTTATTGCGGATGCAGTATCTAATCTGCCGAATGGTGGAGAAAGGGATTGTGCTTGTGGGGATGCGACTGTGGGTGCGCGTGTTTAAGTATTCTTTTTGTTTGGGCTGGTTGTAATTAAAATCAACGCAACAACCGCCGCAGGCGGCGGGTCCCATGATCGCTGACCTGTAACAAACACATGATGTGCAATAAGTCTGTTCTCCTGGCGACCTACCTGCTTGCTTGCCTGCTTGCTTGCCTGCTTGCCTGCTTGCCTGCTTGCTTGCCTGCTTGCCTGCTTGCTTGTTTGCTTGCTTGTTTGCTTGCTTGCTTTTCGGGTGTATTATGCACACAACTTCATAGGCGGTGAGTTTATTTCGCAATGATTTTCCCACTTTCATTGAAGTATCTGGATTTTATAACTGTGCTATTACGAAAAAAATCCTTGTTAATGAACATGCATAATATGGCACAGAGATTGCCTCCACATCGGGTGGACAATTGAATTCATAATTACATATTAGTATCACGTCAACTTTCAAATGTCTGGTTATGGGGGTATGGATCATATGATATAATTTTCTATATTCCAAAATTACGGATAGATCTCCACAAAATCCATAGCATCAGTCTCCGTCGCCGCTGGGCGCATTTCAATGCTACCAAACCCATAGCCCAAACATACAATTCTCAGAACAGCAAATACGCTGACATTTGAAAACTGTATTGTATTTAGTGGTCGTGGTGCAGGAACGTGCCGCGCTCTCGTGTGTGTGGTCGCACCGTTTATTCACTCTAACAACATTGTATGATTGACTCAACATTAGTTATATTGAATGCGAACTCAAATTAATCATTTATGCTGGGATGTGCCGCTTGCGGTGCTTTATTGTAGTATATAATCTATAAGATTATATAGTTCGAGTTAAATCGACCGGAGGGAGATTTTTCTTGTTGTATATAATCTATAGGATTATGTACTCCAAGTTAATGCGAACGAAGTGAGCATTTTCTTGAATCTGCATCGAGACTACTCAACAAGTGCAAACATTTAAAAAAATTGTGTGTGCACCATTTCGGTGCACATCCCGATCATGCGATATCTTTTGATGTATCGATCTGGACACCGTCGCCAACCTTGAACTTGATTATTTCTGAATTTGGCACCATTCCGCGTATCTTTGGAATTGCAAGCATACTTGTCATCGAATCTGCACTGAGTTCAAGTGTAACATCGAATATTACATCAGCAGTATTTAGAATATCATTCTCAACTTTTTCTGGATGGCTTCCTTTCAATCCGTATAGGTAAGTGAGACAATCCATTTCTTTAGTTGTCTCGTAGAGTATGTTGGTTAGCCGTTTTAACATACCAAGGTTAACATTGAGATTCATGTAAAAAGAAAAATTATCAATTATAATGTTGACATCTTCATTCATTGATTCGTTCATGATGTTCATGAGATTGTATTCTGTGAACTCTATGATCTTTGCATCAGCGTATTCATTTCCTATGGTATCGACCATCTCACCAAATTGTGTGAGGTAGTATTCACTGTATATATCAACAAAGGAAATATTGGAAATGTCAAAATTCAAATTCTCGATATCTTTTTGGATAAATTTAGGTCTTCGGCTTGTTGTGAAATAATAAGTTTTTCGTGATTGGGTGAATTGATATAGGAAAACCTCAGACATTGATCTGGAGTCAGCCGAAAAATAGACTAAAGACCTTTCAGGCAATCCACCGCCTAAGCTCCTGTCAAGAACAAAAATACCGGTGGGTTTTAGTTTAGGTCCTTGCTGGGTAATAGATTGTACGCCAGCCATTGCATCTTGTGCAGATATATTCAGTTCTGCCATCAATTCATCCCTCAATATATAAATTGGTCTTGATGTTTTATAAGTATTTGGTGTATCCAAAATCAAATAAGTACAATTAATCAATAGATGTGGACATGTATATAAAAGGCATGTTGCAATTTTTTAAAAATAGCACTTATATACAGCAATTAACAATTGAAACACACATGACACTCTGGACACTTATAAATGCTGAAAAGTCAAAATATATTGTTTTACCGATCAGGGGTAAGAAGAAGAATCCCTTATTTGTTGGTGAACTCATCCTGAGGACCACATCTGCAGGCCCGCGTCCTCATAAGTTTAGGGTATTTCGTGATGGTAAGGATGAGTATCGTCCACCTGAAGAATTTGTTGATCTTTTACGGCTTTCAGAACGTATCATGATCGTAAATGGGGGAGAAAGTAGACGAACATCTGACTTTTTGGAGATGCTCAAAGGTTTCCAACTTGAGGCTGACATGGTCAGTGTGTGCAGGTTCTGTTTTATGAAGCGTAAATTCAATTTTGTTAGCAAGAAGTCAATAAAATATCATGGGGAACTGATATGCGAAGAATGCGCAAAAGAGGAATTGATGCGTGCACTTCGAAATTCCCAGACTAATTATAGTGATGAAGCGGTTGCACATATGGAAGAGTTGATGATACGGTCAAAAGACCTTGGCCGTACTGTGGGAATGCTAAACCCACAAAAACTTGATTCGGATTTTACCCGTTTTGATACTGTTAAAGCAAATCCCATTAAGAGTACAGCAAAGATCGCCGACCTTCCGATAAGAAAAAAATTCAAGTCCATCCTCCTAAAAAAGTCCGAACACCTGTTGCCTGTGCAGTCGTTATCTGTTGAAAAAGGGCTGTTGGATGGAAAACACCAACTTGTTACTTCTGTTACCGCAACCGGTAAGACTCTTATCGGTGAACTGGCAGGGATCGAGAATATCCTGCGTGGTAAGGGGAAGATGCTGTACCTCGTCCCCCTGGTGGCGCTGGCAAACCAAAAATACGACCAGTTCACAAAACGGTATAGTGGCATCGGATTGAAAACATCCCTGCGGGTCGGAAGTGCCCGTATCAAGACCAAAAAAACGGAATCAACTAATAGATCACTTGATTCCGATATTATTATCGGTACTTACGAAGGACTGGATTATATTCTGCGTACAAGCGATGCAGACCAACTTGGTCATGTCGGTACAGTCGTCATTGATGAGGTGCACATGCTCGAAGATGCGGAGCGGGGGCACAGGGTGGATGGTCTGATCGGGCGTCTGAGGTATACCGCATCTGATGCCCAGTTCATCTATCTTTCTGCAACAGTGGCAAAGCCGGAATTGCTTGCCAGAGAGCTTGGTGCTACCCTTGTTGAATATGAGTATCGGCCGGTTCCGATAGAGCGGCATCTGATGTTCTGTCAGGAAAATGATAAGATACGGCTGATCTCAAAACTTGCTAAGGATGAATTCAGTAAAACATCTTCAAAAGGACATAGGGGGCAGACGATCGTCTTTACCAATTCCAGACGCAATTGCCACCGCATATCAGAAGCAATCTCGATTCCATCGGCACCATATCATGCCGGTCTGACACAACATGAACGAAAATCGGTTGAGAGGCGATTCGAATCCGGCAAATTGCCGGTTGTTGTGACAACTGCCGCACTTGCGGCAGGTGTTGATTTCCCTTCATCTCAGGTTATATTCGAATCACTTGCCATGGGAATATCATGGCTATCGATGCAGGAGTTCCTGCAGATGCTGGGGCGTGCAGGGCGACCTGATTATCATGACCTTGGTGTGGCTGTACTACTTGCTGTGCCGAACAAGAAATATACCTCTGACCAGGAAGGATCTGAGGACGTGGTTGCTGTTAACCTGTTGAAAGGCAGGATGGTACATACCGGGGTTAAGTATGGTGAGGATGAGCAGATGGAGGAGATACTGGCATCGGCTGCGGTTACGTCTTCGAGGAAGGACCTTGAGACGATCCATCGCACAATGCTTGGTGATTTTGCAATGGATGCGCTTTTTTCACGGTTGAAGGAATATAAGTTGATCGAGCAAAATGGTGATAACATCTCGCTCACACGTTTTGGCAGCATTGCAGCAAGGCATTTTTTATCGGTATCAAAGGCGTTCTTGATAAGAAGCGCAGTTCTGGCAGACAATGATCCTCTGGATATTGTGACAAATCTTGAATTCTTTGATGCTGCATATTTCAAATATGCGCCGCAGATATCGGTTGCTTTGAACATCAATATGCCGGCAAGGGTATTTCAGGGCGCTTCGATAGATATTCTTTTTGAGGGTGAGAATATCTCTAAACTTGACCTGAAACTTCAGGATCAATTGTTTGATTTTGCATCCGAGTTTCTGGCATGCTCATGCAGGGATTCGCCATATTGCGGTTGTCCTGAGCGCAAGTTCTCGGCAAAGGTTATCAAACTCAGGGTTGATGGGTATGATCCTGTCGGGATTGTGCGAAAATTGGAAGACCTGTATGGGATCACGGCATACGGCGGCGACCTGCTGGGTTATCTTGATGGTGTTATAAGAAATCTTGATGCGGTGGAGATGATCGCAAAGGCTTATTCGAAAAAGGATATTGCCAAGGCGGCTCACCGACTGAAAAAAGCAGTTGAGGGTTGATGAAATGAGGATATTCTGTGCGGATTGTGTTACCTTCATCAAAACATATTAAAAGGATGTGGTTAAACTACAAGTGAATCAGGAGTCAAAACATCTTTACTATTAATTATAAGTTACGGATAAGTTACAGGGTAAATTTACATGACTAAAAATGACGATAATGATAACGATAAGTTGAGAGAAACTAGAAAGGTTAAGATCGAATTCTATAGGCCTGATGATTTCAAGCAGGTTTATTCAATAGGTGCGATAGGCGGACACAGTCCGTACGATTTCAGGATCGGATTTTACAATGATTCACCACGTGCATTTGGTAATCTATCTGATTCACATGTTATCGAGAGGCGGGTGGAGACTGAAGTTATACTGACACCTCTTGCTGCACTTGAACTTTCACGATGGTTAAATCAGCATATTCAGGATTATGAGAATATGTTTGGTCCGATCAGCAAGATGCAACCGGTTACTGAAAAGCCAAAGGATAAACCTTCAAAGGATAGTTCTGAGATACAGGGCTATATTTAAGTTTAAACTTAAATCTAGACTTAGATAAATATAAAATAGCAAGGAATTTATAATTATTTGGTACTAATACGTTTGAATATCAAACATAAGTTGGTGGTCGATAATCGCTAACCATAAATATGATATTGTGTATTTAAAACTCTCTAGTATCTAATTATTATTGTTTTATTAGTGTTTAACAATTTACAATATAATGTGAGGATATAATTTTGTTCCCGAATAAAAAAGTTCAGAAAGCGGTTGGTTCAAAGGTTCAAGTAGAGATGAAAGGAGATCATCATGTTTTTGAAGGTACACTTCAGAGTGCGGATGACTATCTTAATCTTCATCTGGTTAATGCTGTTGAGATCGTAGATGGTGAGAGGCTTCGATCTCTTGGGTCTGTGGTTTTGCGCGGTAACAACATTATTCTTATTGTTCCTGTAGAAAATTAATACTTTAATGTTGTGGATATATTATCATGGAATTGGATGAATTAACGTTAAACACGATTCGCAAGCATAAAGGCGGCGTATTTCAGAGTGAACTCTGGAAGCAGATGGAGATCGATAGCCGTAAATGTTCTAGAATCGTTACAAAACTGGTAAAGGATAAACTTGTCATACGCGAGTCTGCAGTTTCGAATGGTGCAAGAACGTATCTGTTAAAGGTAGCAGGGGATGAAAAGCCGTCATACGATGATCTTTTAGCCGGGGAAGTTTTCTCTCCATGTGCGGGGTGCAGGGATGCGTGCCAGCCTGAATTATGCGATAAACTTAGTGACTGGATCTTGCATTTAGTTAATCTTGAGGATCAATCTTGATATCATGCGAAAGCTTAATAATGATGTGTGACTTATTGGGCTCGCTTCACTGCGATATTCACTGTGCTCCGGTAGTGTAGCCCGGCCAATCATACTGGCCTTTCAAGCCAGCGACTCGGGTTCGAATCCCGGCCGGAGCATTTAAAATTTTTTTATAGTATATAATCTATAAGATTATATTGTTCGAGTCAATTTGACCGAAGGGAGAATTTTCTCGTAGTATATAATTTATAGAATTATATAGTCCGAGTCAATCTGAGCGTCAGCGAAGATTTTCTCGTTGTATATAATCTATAGGATTATGTAGTCCAAGTTAATGCGAACGAAGTGAGCATTTTCTTGTAATCCCGCCGTTCGAATATGCTTTTTTACGGATTATTTATTTAAACTTGACTTTCAAAGATACACGAATTGATGCCTAATTTTCATTGAAAATCGTTTTCATACGACACTGTTGCAATTTCATCTATGTATGGCCTAATATAACAACATGGTATCACTAAAGAAGAAGAACATCAAAGGTCATACCTATTGGTATGCCGTGGAAATGGCCAGAGTTGATGGCAAACCCAAGCAAGTGTGGCAAAAGTACCTTGGAACCGC
>JAHYJJ010000025.1:0-15597 GCA_019429165.1 Methanosarcinaceae archaeon
AATCCGTTTTAATCCGCATCAAGCCTCCCGATAGAAGCAACCCTAGAACCACACCTTCGTATATAAGCATTGCGAGGACATCTGAAAAAAACATCTTGCCGAGTCTAAATTAACGTTTTGTTTTTATACTATAATAGATTAAATCATCCTGATTATTATGACTACTAAAATAAACCTGAGGGATCGATTTTTACATCACTGAAACGATTCGAAACGCACATATAAGCATTTTTGATACAACCCTGCGTGACGGGGAACAGACCCCGGGCGTGTCACTTACCCCACAGCAAAAGATGGAGATCGCACATCAACTCGACA
The DNA here is from genome assembly GCA_019429165.1 of Methanosarcinaceae archaeon. Classification (GTDB taxonomy): domain Archaea; phylum Halobacteriota; class Methanosarcinia; order Methanosarcinales; family Methanosarcinaceae; genus Methanovorans. The sequence goes on from JAHYJJ010000025.1 coordinate 319, forward strand.
AACTCGGAGTTGACATCATAGAAGCCGGTTTCCCCATATCATCCGCGGGCGACAAGGAATCCGTCAAATCAATAGCAAATGCCGGACTGTCACTCGACGTATGCGGCCTTGCCCGCGTCCTAACAAAGGACCTGGACACATGTCTTGACTGCGGCGTGGACATGATACATACATTCGTATCCACATCAGACATCCAGCGCATATATACTATAAAGAAAAGCCGTGAAGAAGTCGTAGAAATGGCAATTGCAGCCGTCGAATACATCAAGGACCACGGCGTCAAATGCATGTTCTCTGCAATGGATGCAACAAGAACAGACTTTGATTATCTTCTGGAAGTATTCAAAGCCGTCGAAAACGCAGGATGCGACATCATCAACGTACCCGACACAGTCGGCGTAATGGTACCATCTGCAATGTATACTCTCATCAGGAAAATAGATGAAAACATCAACATACCAATTGACGTACACTGCCACAACGACTTCGGACTATCAGTCGCAAACAGCCTTCTCGCAGTCGAAGCCGGTGCAAGACAGGTGCAAGTAACGATCAACGGACTGGGCGAGCGCGCAGGCAATGCAGACCTTGCACAGACCGTAATGAGCCTGCATTCCATCTATGGTGCAAAAACGAATGTTATTACAGAATATATAGTAGAAACTTCACAACTTGTCGAACGCTGCACAGGCGTGCGCCTACCGCCACACATGCCAATCGTCGGCGAGAACGCATTTACACACGAGTCCGGTATTCACACCCACGGTGTACTTGAGAAATCCGATACATTCGAACCCGGCATAATGACACCTGAGATGGTCGGTCACAAAAGGCGGATCGTACTCGGAAAACATGCAGGAAAACACGCAGTAAAACAATCACTCGAATCCGCTAACGTTCGGCCAACAGATGAACAACTAACCGAGATATTGAGCCGGATAAAAACAATCGCAGACAAAGGCAAACGCATAACAGATGCAGACCTTTATGCAGTTGCATCCGTCGTTCTTGGCAAAACTGCAGTTGAAGAAAGAATAAAACTCAAAGAACTGTCTGTGATGACTGGCAACATAACCACCCCTACCGCAGTAGTAAAACTTGACATCAATGGTGAGGAAAACGTTTCCTCGAACACAGGTGTTGGCCCTGTTGATGCCGCACTCAATGCAGTCCAGAACATAATCGGAGAACACGCAAAACTCAAAGTACGTGATTTCAGAATCGAAGCGATCTCCGGCGGTTCCGATGCCCTCGCAGAAGTATCAATTGCAGTAGAAGATGAAAAAGGGCGGATAGTTACAGCAAACTCAGCAAGTGCAGACATCGTAATAGCATCAGTGGATGCACTCATCACAGCCATAAATATGCTGTACAAATGACCTAACAATGCAACGCAGAATGATAATAGATTCCCACTGTCATCTTGACTTTCCTAAATTCAACAGCGATTGCCATGAAGCAATAGAGCGTGCGCGCAGTGCCGGTGTGGTTGAGATCATCAACTCAGGAGTAGACTACAAAACCAACCTTACAACACTTGCGCTTGCCAATAAATACGATAACATACACGCAACACTCGGCTTAGGTCCTGGAGTTGCCACAACTAAAGATGATGAAGATATTGGACGAATCCTGTCCCAGATAGAACAGAACATTAAAAGTGCGGTCGGTATCGGTGAAGCAGGGCTTGATTACTTTCACTGCAAAACCGATTCTGGAAGGGCACGTCAGATAGATGTATTCAAAAAAGTGATAGAGATCGCTGAAACATTTGACAAGCCGCTCGTGATCCATGGGAGAGATGCTGAACATGAAGCACTGCAACTTGTACAACATCTTGATAACGTGGTATTCCACTGCTACAGCGGTTCACTTAAAACAATGAATCAGATAACAGATGCAGGATACCATGTTTCCATTGCAACGCTTGTTTGTTTCTCAAAACACCATCAATGCCTTGCAAAACACTTGCCGCTTAAAAGTATGATCATTGAAACCGACAGCCCATACCTTTCCCCACGAAAAGGAAGGAACGAGCCTGCGTTCCTTGTAGATTCGGTTACAATGATCGCAAAACTTCGCGACATGAAAGAAATAGATATTGCAAAGGCAACAGTACAGAACACACGCCGGGTTTTTGGACTTTGAGATATTATTGTAAACAAATAACCACTCAATAATACTATACAACAGAAGGTCAGAATATGAATGTTGAAAAGATCAATGCATCCCCTTATGACGCTAACATATACCTTATTAACAAAAAAATACTAATCGATACAGGAATGAGCCCCCGTTCCCTTTATGAAGAGATCGAAAAGCATATTGACCCAAAAAACATTGAACTCATTATACTGACACACTGCCACTACGACCACACTGGGGCGGCAACAGAGATCGAAGAAAAATGCGGCGCAAAGGTTGCAATACACCGCAATGATATGGAACTCCTGAATGATAACACGGGAAGCGTCGCGTCAATGTTCGGCCTTCCGGCACCGGCAGTTATACCTTCGATCATCTACGAAGGCGGAGAGCATATTTCTATCAGTAATACTGAATATCTTGAAGTAATCCACACACCCGGCCACACACCCGGCGGGATCTGCCTCTATGAACCCGTATCAAAAAGCCTGTTCTCAGGAGATACAGTATTCCCCCAGGGCAGTATCGGGCGAACCGATTTTATAGGCGGCTCATCCGACGAATTGACAAAGTCGATCGAAAAACTTGCACAACTGGATGTTAATATACTTTATCCGGGTCATGGTATTGTGACCGATGATAATGTCAATGCCCAGATCTACATGTCCTTACAAATGTCCGCAGTAATGCGTTGAACAGAGTTACACTCATGCCAAAAAATTCCAAATATAGATTTAAATCTAAGTCTAAACTTGATGATCGGGACGGACCTAATACTAAAAATAAGGTCAAACCGTCCCCAGTCTCACTTTTTCTTCCAATCAACCTTAAAAATGCTGAAAAACATGGCTGGGACGAGTTGGATATAATTATCATAACAGGGGACGCATACGTAGACCACCCCAATTTTGGCGCAGCGATCATCGGGCGCGTGCTCGAAGATGCCGGATTCAAGGTCGGCATCATCCCACAACCCAAATGGGACAGTGTTGACGATTTCAAGATACTTGGCAAACCGCGCCTTTTTTTTGCAGTAACTGCCGGAAACACGGACTCTATGGTGGGCAACTACGCACCATCCCAGAGACTGCGGCACGATGACGCATACTCCCCGGGAGGCAAGGAAGGTCTCCGACCAAACCGTGCTGTTGTTGTGTATTCCAACCGTATCAAGGAAGCATATCCGGATACCCCGATCGTGATCGGCGGTATAGAAGCATCTCTCCGCAGGCTAGCCCATTATGATTACTGGTCAGACAAGGTGCGCCAGTCCATTCTGGCAGATGCGCCAGCGAACCTGCTGGTGTACGGAATGGGAGAACTCCAGACCGTTGAGATCGCAAAACGTTTGGACGGCGGTGAGCAGATCGACGAGATCCATGACATTGACGGAACTGCATGGAAGATGGAGGTCAAGAGATGGCGTGAAGAGAAAGCAAAGCCCAACCTTACGGACAGATATATCGAACTGCCAACCTATACTGAAGTGTCCAAAGACAAGGTTTTGTATGCAAAAGCATTCAAAATCACCGAACTTGAACAGGATGCCGTGCGCGGGCTGGGATTAGTGCAGCCGCATCCAAAGACCGTGGTCGTCCAGAACAAGCCCATGCGCGCGCTGTCACAGGAAGAACTCGACCATGTCTACGAACTTCCATTTACAAGAGAAGCACACCCGTCCTACAAGGAACCTGTCCCTGCACTTGATGTGGTGAAATTCTCGATCACCACGCACCGCGGTTGTTTCGGGTCCTGCTCGTTCTGCGCCATCAGTATGCACCAGGGAAGAATGATCACAAGCCGTAGTATTGATTCAGTTGTGCGCGAGGCGCAGCGCTTGACCAGGATCAGGGGCTTCAAGGGCATCATCAACGGGGTCGGCGGACCTTCTGCCAATATGTACGGAATGGAGTGTAAGAAATGGGAGAAAAGCGGCGCGTGCAAGGACAAATTGTGTTTGTATCCACAGCCCTGCCAGTCCCTTGATACAAGTCACGCACAAACGATTGAGATGATGCGCCGCCTTCGCGGTGTTGAAGGGGTCGAAAAGGTGTTTGTGGGTTATGGCGTGCGCTACGATCTTGCGCTTCTGGATGAAGAGTATATGGAAGAACTGTGCGCGCACCACGTTAGCGGGCAACTTAAGGTCGCGCCTGAACATTATATTAAACAGGTGACAGATGCCATGCGAAAACCCGGGCGCGAGGTGTTCGAGAGGTTTTCCGATAAGTTTCGGGAGATCAACAAGAGACTTGGCAAGGAACAGTACCTTGTGACATTCCTGATATCGAGCCACCCGGGCTGTACGATGGATAATATGATCGAACTTGCAGAGTACATCCGCGACAGGAGGATGTACACAAAACAGGTGCAGGATTTCACCCCAACCCCGATGACAGCCGCCACATGCATGTTCCATACCGGACTTGACCCTTTCACCGGCGAGGAACTTTATATTGCAAAAGGACAGAGGGAGAAACGAATGCAACGCGCACTTTTGAGATACAAGGACCCTGAAAATTATAATCTTGTACATGATGCGCTTGACAGAGCAGGGCGAATGGATCTGGTTGGGACTGCGTGGAATTGTTTGATTGGAAGGAAGAAGTGGTAGATTTTGTTTTAAAACTGTATAGATAGACTTGCTATCTTTTGTAAATTTTCCGTCTGTGACCTACAACCCTAATAATAATTCTGTTTGGGTTGTAATCAACATCACATCAAACCCTATATTCCCCAACTCTAATTCTGAAACCGTATTGATGTTCTTTAAGAACATCGAGTTCAAAACCTGTTTCACCTACCAACCTTACTTTTTTTACAATGCGTGAGGATACATCCGATGGCATTTTCCTTAGTTGTGAAATTGCTTTGGGGTCCCATAAGATCTCAAAGGTCATAGAAATTCCTTTTCGACTTCTTCTTGAGACAACATCTCAAAATGTGGTGTTTTGCGAGAATCCTCTATCTGTCTTTTAACTTCCTCTAATAGTTCCATTTTATCTTCTTCAAAATATGATACTACCCCCACAAACTCTTTTTTGAGAGATAATATATCTTCATGAATTGTTTCAAGTGTAACAGTCATTATAACTACACCTTTTAATTTTTCGAATTAAACCTTGATTTGTATATGGATGGCTCAACATATATATTGTTTCTTGCAGAGAGATTGATCAGAAATGCTCGATGCAAGTGGTATTATTATGAAGTGTTTTGATTAATTGTCCAGTAATCGACCACTAATTTATCTATATTTTTAGAATATAATGTGCTCTTTACAAATCATTTAAGCAATTACATAATTAACCATATCAGTCGGTATTTAGAATGAAAAGGTATTACAACGCCTTGCTGAACAATCGTAAGAGAAGGAGCTTAAAGTAGATGTCTTGAATTATTATTCTTGTCGGAAAAAATAAAGTACCATGAACAATAATAGATTAATGGGGGAATGCCATGCTTGTAATTATTTATGGCACAGACTTACACAATACCGAGCGAATAGCCAGAGCAATAGAAGAAGCTGCAAAAGAAGAGGGCACAGAAAAATTATTGAAAAATGTGGATGATGCCAATATAGAAGATGTTGTAAATCCAGATGGAATTGCCATAGGCTCTCCGAATTATCATGATAACATGATGCCCACGTTTAAGAATTTTTTAGACAAGCTTGTAGACATTGATCTATCGGGCAAGGTGTGTCTTGCATTTGGTTCTTATGGCTGGGGCACGGAAGCAATCGAGGACATCCATAACATTCTGGCATCATATGGAGTTGAAATGTTACAGAAACTGGACGTCAAATGAATTTCAAATGATACTGAACTTGAAGAATGTAGAAAAGCAGGCTCGGAACTCGCGTGCAGGATCAAGATTTGTGGACAATAAGATTAAGCGAAATTCGTATTTGCAGGCGAACATCTATTGGATTAATGAAATCCGATTTTCGCAGGCCTCTGCCACCAGCAAAGTTATTTAACCATTTAGGATGAGTATCAGAATGAAACTTGAGGACAAGGGGTAATATGCCACAATTTAACTATTCGTACTTTTATAGATAACAGGTGTTGCAAAAATGACAAAATGGACATTAATTCTTATTATCATGATTTTATCGGTTGCAACAGCCAGTGGTGCCAGTTATCCGCAACTCACGGGTTTTGTCACAGATAATGCCAATATGATCGATCCCTCATACGAAGCACAGATAACAGCACTGGCCACGCAGATTGAGAAAAACACCACTGTAGAGATCGCGGTTGTCACAGTTGAATCCTTTGAAGGAGAATCAAGGGAAATGTATGCTGTAAATCTATTCCAGCAGGCGGGCATAGGTAAAAAAGACAAGGACAACGGGCTGTTGATCCTTATATCCAAGCAGGAGTATCGCTTTGAGGTAGGCTATGGCCTTGAGGGAGTCATAACAGACAGCATGAAAGTGAATATCGGGGACCGGATAATAGTACCGAATTTCAGGAACGGGGATTATGGAAAAGGTATCTACGAGTCAATGGTAGTAATTGAGGGACTTCTTGAGGGAGATGAGGAAGTAATATCAAAATATAGCATGAAACCTACAGGACAAAACAATGATAGCGAATCTATCTGGCCATTTTTGTTTTTTGGAATTATATGGGTACTATTTGCTCTTGCAGCCCGCAAAGGACGGCGTGGTGGAAGGGGCATGGGAGGTGTTTATATGGGCGGATTTGGCGGCGGAATGTCTGGTGGCGGTGGATTTGGTGGATTCGGCGGCGGAATGTCCGGTGGCGGCGGGTTTGGTGGAAAATGGTAATGTGGGAAGAAATGGTGAAAAACGAAACAGTAATGGGATTGAGAATTAATAATTATATTACACGGGTGATTGCATGACAGCGGATACACAGATAGAGAAACTAACAGATATTCTTGGCAGTAATCTGGTGGCACTGGTGCAGTACCACACAGGCGATGAGACGCAGCTTCTTGCGGTTTGTAACAACATTGATTTTACTACGCTACAATCATTGAAACCGCTTAAGGAAATACCTCTTGTTATGACAAAGGAGGAACTCACAGACGGGGTTGATGTATTCCCAATTGAGTTTTTAAACATAAAGCAGCACTATGAGGTGCTCCATGGTGAGGATTGTTTGGCCGATATTACAATATCAAAGAAACACCTGCGCCACCAGCTTGAGTTCGAGTTTCGCTCAAAGCTGATTCATCTGCGGGGTGAATACCTACAGTTTAAAGGCAAGGATCTTGAAAACCTCATTCTTGCGGCAGTTCCGACCCTCATGCCAATCCTTGGGGCTCTGGTCCATCTGAAGGGTTTGCGCAATGACTGGACTGATGCTGAAGAGTTATTTAAGATAGTGTCTGATGGGTATGGGATCAACACTCAGGTTTTGGAAGATATTTACGGCATAAAGAACAAGACTGCCAAAATGAGTAAAGATAAAGAACAATATATCGAACATATAATCAGGATATTATCTGATATCGGAGAAATTGTTGATGAACTTGAGGTGAATGAATGAACACGAAGAATGCACTCTTTGGAGTTGTCGGCGCCATCATCCTGATCATAATATTGACTGGAGGGTGGTTTCTTTCCACATACAATGGCTTTGTGGCAGCATCAGAAGGTGTTGACGCATCATGGGCACAGGTTGAAAGCCAGTACCAGCGAAGAGCAGACCTTATACCCAACCTTGTTGCCACAGTGAAGGGATATGCTGCACATGAAGAAAACGTTCTTACAGAAATTACAGCCGCCAGAAGTCAATGGGGTGCTGCAGCCACACAAGAGAGTAAAATGGAAGCTGCAGGCAGTATGGATTCTGCAATATCCAGACTTCTTCTTGTTGTGGAAAACTACCCGGATCTTAAGGCAAACGAAAACTTCCTGGCACTCCAGGCGCAGCTTGAAGGGACTGAAAATCGCATTGCAGTAGAAAGAATGCGCTACAATGAACAGGTCAGGACATACAATACAAAAATCAAACGAATGCCTGCTGCAATTGTGGCAAATATGTTTGGATTTGATGAGAAACTGTACTTTGAAGCTGATGTAGGGGCAGAAGTTGCACCAACTGTGGAGTTTTAGCTTATAAAACTCCCTTTTTATTTCTTATTTTTGTGTTTGTTTAGCGATTTTTGACGCCCAGTCAATGGGCTGTAGGCGGTTGTATTTGATTTTAGTTTTATGTAAAAAAATCGTATTTGCGCAGCCACATAAATACAACAACAATTTCCCTTCATCACTCCATAGCAAGTCGAACAAGTTCCACCAGATCAATAACATCCGTATCACTCCCGCCTTCGATCAAATTCTTGGTACAAAGCGGACACGACGTGATAAGATAATCCACCCCATCGGGAACCTCCATTAACCTCTTTTTTGCAAGTGCAAGCGAAAGCTCCGGATACCCTGTACGAACACCGCCGCCACCGCCGCAACACCTCGAATTCTCGCGGTTCGTCGCCATCTCCTTAAGATCGCACACAGCCTCTATCACCTTACGCGGCGCATCGAACACTCCCCTGCACCGTCCAAGATGGCATGCATCATGATACGTAACAGTAAGGTCAAGACGTTTAAGTTCCACCTCAGACAGGTGTTCCGCTAAAAATTCAGACACATGAACCACTTCAAATTCATCAGGATAACTCTGCATCAGGGTATTGTGACATCCTGCACAGCTCGTGATAATAGTATGTGCACCCACCGTCCTAATTTGTTCCACATTGTGCGCGATCATCTTTTCAGCATCAAAACCTGTTCTAATAAGCGGTGAGCCACAGCACACCTCATCAGGCAGAATAGTAACATCAAAATGACTCAGAACATCAAACGTCGCGACAACTGATTCAGGATAGCGATATGCTCCAAGACATCCAACGAAATACACATATTCCGCAGTCTCCTTTATCGATTCAGCGCACTCACCAAGCCATGCGCGCCTGCCCGACACCTCACCAAGAGAATTACCGGTCTCAATTATCCTTTTATGCAGTTTCTCCTGCGCCTCAGTCACATCACCCTTCATCATAAGCCTGCGCCGGACATTCTCAATAACATTGGTCGGGTTAGCACCTGCCGGACACATCTGTTTGCACATACCGCACGTCATGCAGGTGTTAAGACTCTCAAGTACATCATCATCAACATCAAGCCCCTGCGAGATGCCATGTGCAACAAGCATACGCCCGCGCGCACCCGCTGACTCCCACCCAACCTCTTCCAGGACAGGACAGACCGAGCGGCAGGCACCGCACCTGACGCATTTCAACACTGACCTCAGATCAACATCAAGCATATCTCACACCCCCAGTTTCCCGGGATTCAATATGCCTTTGGGGTCAAGTGCACGCTTGATAAGGATCATCACATCAAGTGCATCACCACGCTCAAGCCTCATATACTCAGACCGGGCACTTCCTATCCCATGCTCTGCACTAACTGTCCCACCAAGCATGATAGCAGTCTTATGTATCTTATCCGCAGCAAGGTTTAATCTTTTCCACTGCTCGTTATCAAGCATATCAATACACATACCAGTATGCAGGTTACCGTCTCCCACATGCCCATACGTCATAATAGATAGGTCAAATTCCTCTGAAATTGACTGCACCAACTTAAGCATTCTCGGAATCTCTTTTATCGGTACTCCGATATCTTCCCCAACATACACCCGCGTCCTTTTTGGATCGATCCTTGAAATTGCCGCACCAACCAGCCTGCGCGCCGACCATATCTCCTCCATCTCCTTCCTGTCTGCAGCAACACGAATACCGGAGGCAAATGGCTTACATACCGCCTCAACAATTTCCGCTTCTTCTACAACTGAACTCTTTGTACCATCAAATTCAAACAATATGGTCGCACCTGCATCCGGAATTGCAATATTGGGATCATAACTGTTCAGTACCTCAACAGTTGTCCTGTCAAGTATCTCACACGCAGATGGAATAATTCCTTCTGAAAGTGTTTTCACCACAGCCTCACCTGCAAGTTCAGGAGTTTCAAATGATGCCAGAACAACAGTTCGCGCTTTTGGAAGCGGATGTATCTTGAGTATCGCTTTTGTGATAACACCAAGCGTTCCTTCAGAACCGACCATAAGCCGCGTCAGATCATATCCTGCCGATGATTTTAACGTTTTTGAACCTGTATGTATCACACTGCCATCTGCCAGGACAACCTCAAGGTCAAGCACATAACTTCTGGTTGTCCCGTATTTCACAGAACGCATCCCGCTCCCATTGTTCGCGATCAATCCCCCGAGCGTACACATAGCCGAACTGCCCGGGTCAGGCGGGAAAAAGAAACCTTCAGCCTTCAGCACTTCATTGAGTTTTGAATGTACAACCCCGGGCTCAACCGCAACCTGCAGGTTATTGATATCAATATCAAGTATTCTATCCATGCCTGAAAGATCAAGTACGATCCCGCCCTCAAGCGCAACAGCCCCACCTGCAAGTCCGGTCCCCGCACCACGTGCTGTTACCGGAATTTTATGTTCATGTGCAAACTTCAATATCTTCGATACCTGTTCTGAATCCTGCGGGCGCACAACATAGTCAGGTGTGCCACGGATCTGTGATGCATCAGATGAATAACAGTACAACTCCATTGATGATGCCGATACACTGTCAATTCCTACTATTTCCTGTAAATTTATCATCACTTTGGTCATCAATTTCATTTATCCTCAATTCTTTTGAGACGTCATAGTATGGTTAAACCTTACGGTAATTGAAGCCAAACATTTACATCTACGTAGGAGAATGTACATCCAATGACAAGGTATTTTGAAGTACAACAACGCGATGGTGCTGCAAGGATAGGAAAACTATTGCTTGACACGCCGATACGCACACCACATCTCATCGAGATCAGTCAACTCAAAAAATGGAAGGAAGGAAACAACCCGATACTTGATGCGGGTTCACTTTGGAGTTTAGGGTCAAGAGAGAATGCACAGAGGCATCTTGAAGAGATGCGAGAATTTGTCGGTGATAACACACTAATAATCCTCCCGCACCAATCTTTTCCACTTGCGACACCCGATGACGTGGCAGTGAAGGCTGCTGATGCACTTGACCTTTCAACCACTGGTGCTGTTGGTACCACATTCCGTGCAGGGCAGAAGATCAGGAAAAGTGACCTGTACGTGATGGAAGGTGCAGGAAGTCTTGAGAACAACTCAAGGCGTTTCTTCAACACCTTACTTGAACTGAAAAACAGTGTCCCTGCAGATACTGCTGTGTATGCCCCTAATATTTGTATGCCGGAAAATGCTGCAATGCTTGTTTACCTTGGAATTGATGTCGTGGATGATACGCGCGCGGTGGTAGCAGCATACAACGACATATATCTTACACCATCCGGCAGGTTCTACCTCGATGCACTCGCAGAACTTCCATGCAAATGCGAAACATGTGCGCATCTTGATGTTAAAGAACTTAGTGAAATGGATAAAATCGAGCGCGCACAACATCTTGAAAAACATAACAGGAACGTACTTGAAGCCGAACTCGCACTTTTGAGGGAAAAGATACGTGCTGGTACCCTTAGAGATTATATCGAAGGACAATGTAGAACACGCCCGTGGCTGACAGCGCTTTTGAGAATTGCAGATTACGAATATGATTATATCGAGCAGCAAACGCCAATCGTACGCTCGAACGAGATGATGGCAAATAGCGGAGAATCACAGACACGCGCAGAAGTTATACGGTTTGCAAATCGTATCAATGAAAGATACTCACCACCTGCTGTTGATATTTTACTTCTTCTGCCATGTTCTGCAAAAAAACCTTATGGATTTTCAAATTCACACCAGAAATTTATCAAGGCACTTGGAAAGGGGCGCAAGTTCGTACATGAGGTCATTATCACATCCCCACTTGGCATTGTTCCGCGTGAACTTGAACTTACATATCCTGCTGCACATTATGATACAGCAGTCACGGGATACTGGGATGCAGAAGAGAAAGCTTGGGTTGGTGAATGTCTTGCCAATTATCTCTCAAAGCACAGTTATTCGACCATTGTTGCCCATGTGGAAGGTGCATATCGCGATATCTGCGAATCAGTGAGCAAAGAACTTGGTATGGAATTCATCTACACGAGTAGCGACAATGTGACATCACACGAATCGCTACGGAACCTGAAAGACACTGTTTCAGAACTTTGTGAAGGACGTAAACGTTCATCTGAAACTGTCATAAAAGACATGCTGCGCAAGATAGCAGATTACCAGTTCGGACAGGGGGCAGGAGATATACTGATACCGGAACGTGCAGTTATCAAGGCTCCATTTCCAAAACATCAGATTTATGTCAATAAAACCCATGTCGCCACCCTTGTGCCGCAATACGGTACGCTCGCCATTACAATCGCAGGAGCAGAGATGTTGCTTCCACATAACAGATATATGGTTAAGATCGAGGATTTCGTGCCAAAGGGATCAATACTTGCTGTTGGTGTTACTAGTGCCGATCCTGATATCAGACCAAACGATGAAGTGCTCGTGTCAGGTGGCAAGGCATTCTGTGTCGGGCGCGCGGTGATGAGCGGAAAAGAAATGGAAGGATCTACACGAGGCATATCTGTTGACCTGAGGCATGTTAAAAAAATAAAATAATCAATATAAGTATGAGATAAAAAGTTTGAAAAATTGTTGTTATTACTCAGTATTCATTGTCCTTGAAGAATGGTTTTGGCAATTTAAATGAATGTGCCATGAAACCATATGCGAACAATACTACACAGTACATAAGAAGTATAACTACAACTGAACCTGCATACTTTGTAATTGGATCATGCCCCGGATGAATCTCTGTCCCAAATACCATGTTTGGAATAAAATAGATGCTCCAATACAATCCTGCGATCCATACAGGAATCTGAACTGCTGCTGAGATGAACCATTTTGCGATACTCATGATATTTACCCTATAGAACGCAATAGCGAAGTCATTATATAAGCTTTTTTAAATCGTCCTGACTACATATTAGTTATTACAATCTATAATCATAATACACCATATATATGGTTTTTTGGATATTTATGATCTTTTTCATCAAAAGATTTCGAAATATATATATCTGTGATAGCATCTTTTTCAAATATGTGTATAATAATCAATCTGATAAAAAGATTGTTGAATCAATAAAAAAAACAGAGGGGTAAAATATGAATCAAACAAACAAAGATATTCTTGCGCTCACGCTGTGGATTGTTTCTATCGTGCTAGTACTTGCGAGTATTTATGTTCTTTATACAGAGTATGGAGCAAATATGCCATATCACGAGAGCATATTTCCGGGAAGGTCCTCAGAACCCGTTGAACTTAGTAGAGGTGGAGAACTGGCTGAAAATGTCGCACACATATTTATGTACCTACTGGACCTAGGTGTGCCGGTATTTGCAATATTGATCGGCCATCATTTGCTGATGAGTTTGCGATCGATATTATCAGAACATGAGGGATAATATGACAGAAACAGAGCCAAATATTGAACGATTTAATCTTAATCAAAGATTGCAACATGCTGTACTTGCAGTATCATGTCTGATACTTTTTATAACAGGTCTATTAATAAAATTTCCTGATGATCTGGGGTATTTTGCAATGCTGCTTGGAGGATTCGAGGTAACCACCACAATGCACAGGTTTGCAGGAGGTGGCATTTTAGTACTATGTATCTTCCATCCACTGTATTACCTGTTTAACCGCGAGTGGATGAAAACAAAAGAAATACTGCCAGGCATTATTGATGTAAAGAACATCATAGCTGATACATTATACATCGTTGGCCTTTCTAAAAAAGGGCAGTACAAAAAATACGCATACCGTGAGAAACTCGATTACTGGGGTGCAATAATATTCTTCCCAATTTTGGTTGTCACCGGTATTGCACTATGGTTCCCGATATTCTTTGCACATAGCATAGCATCTGCAGATTACCTTCCTGCAATGCGGGTCATCCATACAATGGATGCGATATTGGCAGGTATGGCAGTAATGATGCACATGTATAATGTTCACCTGAGTCCTGAATTCTTCCCTGCAAACTGGACAATGTTCACAGGTCAGATATCCCCTGAAAGGGCAGAAGAAGAATTCCCGCTCTGGTATGAAAGTGTCGTAAATGAGAATGAAGAGTGAAAACTCTTCTTCTTTTCTATTCTTTAAATGTATTGCATTATCAGGTTTAATATTCAACATTCTTTTTTAGTATTAGTATCGTAACATATCATTGATGAACATACGACGCTTTGTTTCGGATGATTTTGAAGAGATCCTTTCAATTGAACAAGAGGCTTTTAGTGACCACAATCCTCTTGTTTACATCAATTTCTATGAAATAAACGTAAACGGGTTTTTGGTAGCCGTGGAAGATAATACGATCGTAGGCTTTGTAGTGGGTTATCAACTAAATGAAAATGAGGGACGCATATTCTCACTGGCTGTTAAAGATGGATACAAAGGTCGTGGGATTGGGACCAGGCTGATCCATTCAATATTAAAAGTATTCTATGAAAACACATTCCAAACTGCAAGCCTTGAAGTCCGCATAAGCAACGTGCGCGCACAGCAATTATACCAGCGAATTGGATTTGTGCCTTGCTGGATTGAAAAAGAGTATTATTTTGATGGAGAAGATGGAGTCATTATGAAGATGCGTACATCTCCACAATGTTCATCTTGTGTTTTGGATAATTCATTACAGGAACATGTCATTCCTACCATACATGAACCTGTTTTTAAAAACCCTGGTTCTATTTAGTTGCTTTGTACAATCTCAGAACTGCTTCGTAATGCAAGTTCATGCATCCTTGCAGAAGTTCTTCCAATACCAGAGAATTCATCATCTGATATTATAGAAGCAAGTTCATTTCCAAGAACAAAAATTGCATGTTTATGTTCTGCTTTACTTCGGTGAATGTGTACAGGACTTATTGACAGTGAGTGATATTCGTCGAAACCGCAAGTGGATTCGTCGCATTCAAAGTGTTTCTTGATCTGTGCCATCAATGTATGTAACTGAATTAGTTCATCTTTGTGCATAATTACCAACCTAAACCCTTTTCATAACAAATATAAGCTTAACCACAATATGCTAACATACAA
>JAHYJJ010000203.1:0-2058 GCA_019429165.1 Methanosarcinaceae archaeon
TAGCAACGATTCTGTGTATTCTCGGCAAAACCCGGCTCTTCCAGTTCATCGAAATTCACAATTATGTGTTTTATCCCGATCTCGCGTGCGGTTTGTACTGCACCTTTTAATTCACGTTCAGAGAATGTTTCTGAACTGGCCGTAACTGCCAGGGCACGCTCGCCAAGTGCTTCGTATGCGAGTGCGGCAATTGTTGCACTGTCCACGCCGCCTGAGAATGCTATTATTGCGCTACCTTTTTTTGCGATCGCTTCTTTGATCTGGTTTATTTTTTCTTGCATTTTTGGTCTGGAGATATTATGGTCTGAGGGGTGTTATATTTTACTCGACTTTGAGATCACAGTTATGAATTTACTTAAAAGAGTTGTTGAGATATTAGTATCAAATGTTAAAGAGAACCAATTTATATTGTAAAGATGGCATATTGTTGCACATGGCAAAAATAAGAACCGGTGGTATTGCAACTCACCTCATAATTTCAGATCCAATTGAAGAGGGGTTTGGGTTATTTGGAAAAGAAACACTGGATGCAGACGAGTTGAAAAGATACTTGGAATATTCAACAATCAAATTGGGATAGTGTATACTTCAACTTAGTTGAATTTTAGTGCCTGGGTGTAGTATTGTAAGACCACGTCGCAAAACCTAAAATACAGCAGCAACATTATTAAATAAAGTATAATGGACAAAAGGTGATTCAAGATGGCATTTTTTGGGACAAACGGAGTAAGGGGCATTGCTAATGATTATATCACACCACAACTTGCGGTAGATGTGGCAAAAAGTCTTGGCACATACATGGGCTCAAAGGGAACTATCGCAATAGGGCGCGACACAAGGATGTCAGGGGATATGCTAAAATCAGCCGCTATCGCCGGTGCACTATCTGCAGGACTTACGGTCATTGATGTCGGGACCGCACCGGTACCGGCTGTGCAATATTATGTTCGCGACCATGCTGATGCAGGAATAATGATAACAGCATCCCATAATCCGCGAGAGTATAATGGGATAAAATTGATCGCAGGGGATGGCAGTGAGTTTTCACGTGAGGGTGAGGATGAGGTGGAAAAGATATACTATTCCAAACAGTTCGCATCCGCAAACTGGGACAGGACCGGAGATCTGCGGACAGCCAATGATGCAAATGAGTATTACATACAGGGAGTGATCGATCATGTGGATGCAGAAAACATTCGGAAAAAGCGGTTGAAAGTTGTAGCAGATACCGGATGCGGTGCTGGTTCCATCACCCTGCCGTTCATGCTTCAAAGACTCGGATGCGAGGTCATAACCATCAATGCACAACTTGACGGCACATTCCCATGGCGCAATCCGGAACCAACTCCTGATGTGTTGACAGAACTTGCAGAAATTGTCAGGATAACAGGTGCCGATATGGGTGTAGCACAGGATGGAGATGCTGACCGCGCCGTGTTTGTTGACGAGAATGGCGATTTTATCGATGAAGAGGTACTGCTCGCCATGATGGCGAAGTACATTTTAAGCCGCGAAAAAGGTGTCATTGTAACACCTGTCAGCACATCCCAGCGCATGGCAGACATTGCAGAAGAGGCAGGTGTTGAACTCATCTGGACTGCGGTCGGTTCTATCAATGTGGCAAGGAAGATGATGGAGACCAATGCCGTGTTTGGTGGAGAGGGCAATGGGGGTCTGATCTTCCCTAAACACCAGTACTGTCGTGATGGTGGTATGGCATGTGCAAAATTACTGGAAATAATAGCAGCAGGAACAACCCTGTCTGAGTTCGCCAAAAGCGTACCTGTGTATTTCAATTCAAAGACAAAGATAGTTTGTAAGGATCTTAAGGCAACTATGGAACATGTAACAGCAGCCGTTTTAGAGGGTACTGCAAAAGTTGATACAACGGATGGGGTCAAGATATGGTACGATGAAGGCTGGGTACTTATCCGACCATCCGGCACCGAGCCGATCATCAGGATATTTGCCGAATCAAAAACAAAAGCAAAGGCAGAGGAATTGATGCTTGCGGGGTTGGAATTGGTTGAGAAGTGCAAGTGATTGGGTATTGGTTTG
>JAHYJJ010000204.1:0-2024 GCA_019429165.1 Methanosarcinaceae archaeon
AATTGAAAAATCCATGTATTGGTCTTTAGGGATCTCTACATATCCATCGATTACGTGTTTTTCATCACGGTTGTAGTGTTTGTGTAATTTATCCCCACTGATAGCGAATGGCGGATCTGTTATTATAAGGTCGACGGTTCCATCTTTCAGATGCATTTTCGATCCTGATATACAGTCTTCGTTGTAGTACATTGGGTTTCGATATTACTTATTTCTGTATAAGTATTCCGTTTGGTGCGTGCTGGATACTTAAATATCTGAGCGGCGGTTTGCACATGATGCTACAAGTATACTGTGCGTGCATCATATACATATATAATAACCTTCAAATCAGAAACCATACACATAACGATAGTGGTGGGATATTTTTGAGCAGCAAAAGATCGGAAATAATCAAGATACTTAAAGCATCTGAAGGAAAAGCAGTATCCGGGGAGGAACTGGGCAACCTACTTGGAATATCCAGAACAATGGTCTGGAAGTACATAAAGTCCCTTGTAAAAGATGGCTACGAGATAGAATCATCCCCAAAGATAGGTTACATATTAAGATCCGTGCCTGATCGACTTTATCCCGATACAATTCAGATGGGACTCATATCAAGTTTCGTCGGGCAGAAAATACATCACTTTGATGAATTAATATCTACCAATATTACAGCGAAAGAACTGGCACACGATGCTGAAGATGGCACAGTTGTAGTTGCTGAAATACAAAAAGGGGGACGCGGTAGGCTTGGGCGTGAGTGGTTCTCACCCCGTGGCGGGATCTGGATGTCTGTCATCCTCAAACCCACGATCTCACTTGCGCATGCATCAAGATTGACACTGGTTGCAGGAATTGCAATTTCAAAAGCAATGCGAAAACTTGGCGTGGATGCACGTATCAAATGGCCGAACGATATACTTATCGACGGCAAAAAAGTATGTGGCATCTTAACGGAAGTAAATGCAGAGATGGATCTTGTGGATTACATCGTGGTTGGTATTGGCATCAATGCAAACGTGGATATGAATGAGTTTAGCGATGATATCAGGGATGTTGCAACAACCTTGTGGTCAGAACTTGGAGAACCCATTGACCGTATCTCATTTATACAGGATGTGCTCTTTGAACTTGAGCAGGAATACATTCGGTTCAGAACACAGCCATTTTCGGGTATCCTTGATGAATGGACATCACTATCAGACACCATCGGTCGGCAGGTAACTATAACCACACCTTCCAAAATGATCGAGGGCAAGGCAGTTGGAATGACTGAGGATGGTGCACTTGTTGTTGAAGATTCGGATGGGACGCGCGAAGATGTGATGGCTGGTCTATGCATCTATACAAAGGCAAAATAGGATCAGGTAAGGTTTGATGTATAATAAAACGGGAACACAGATTTTAAAAACAACGGTAGTTGTACTTGTGCTCATATTAGTGTCACTTATATGTTTATCAATTTCTGCAAGCGCTTCAGAAGATAACGAAGTGTTGGTAAACGGCAGTGGAATGTATCTTACAACAGGAGACAGCTGGCTATTCTATCAAGGATATGAACTTGTTTTTAAAGGTCTAAGTTTAAGTCAGGGTGGGGATAAAGTATGGATGGAACTTTTACTGAACAGTGAAAGCGTGGATGATAAAATCATACGTGAAGGTGAATATTTTGTATATGCCCGCAATTCAAATGAGATATTCAACATCACTGTAGACACAATATATGCAGGGTCAGACGGTGGTTTGGTCACATTTAAACCTGTATGGCAATATCTTGACCCAACACTTCCTGAGCCTGATATAACGCAAAACCCTGGGTTGGTTGACAAATTAAATGGGTCTTTAAATAATTCGAATTCATCTACTGGCGATAAAATAGAGAATACTGCTGGATTTGATGCTGTTTTATTCTTTTTATGTATGTCTGCAGCTGCGATCTTTAAGACAAATCAAAAAAGATAAGTGGACTCCAGATACAAAAAAGATAAGTGGACTCCAGATACAAAAAAGATAAGTGGACTCCAGATACAAAAAAGATA
>JAHYJJ010000205.1:0-2001 GCA_019429165.1 Methanosarcinaceae archaeon
TATCCAGTATTATTCTATTCCACCAGTGTGTTACCGGCAATTTGGTTGACTATGTGGTTACAATACATCCAGAATCTTCCACAATAACAGTATGTTCGAACTGAGATACGACCCCACCCGATATTTCATGAAGTACTGGATATGCGATGATATCACCTGTGGCCACATAATCTTCAATCTTAACGCCGCCCCTATCTTCCACCCACCGACGTGCGAAAGGTAAAGACCCATACTGTCGATAAAGGCCATCAAGCAAACCATTGCTATGCGTATAGGAATTCTTATTAGTATTAATATTAGTATTATATTTATCGTGCATATGTTTTTTGAATAGTTCATTCAGGGAAAATATCTGTGAATCCCCATTTATTGTAGTGCCTTTTCCATACGTCGCAAAAGGCTCAATAGCGACCACATCCCCTGCAAATAATGTATTTCCAAAAGATGCCGCATAGTTTGGTATATTCACATTTCCATGAAGGCTATATTGCCCAAGGCTATGTCCTGTAAGATCATATATTGGTGTAAATCCACACTTGTTTATTGTGTCCTCTATGACCTTTCCCAGTTCCATAGCATTTACTCCCGCACAGGTTATAGATATCGCATTTTCCAATGCCTTTTTTGAAGCATTTATCAGATCAGTATGCTCGCTGGTTGAGATCTCAACCGTTGATGCCGTATCTGCTATGTAGCCATCGATATGCACCCCGATGTCAATCTTGACCAAATCGCTTTTTTGCAATAGAAGGGGATCACTAATAGGTGGTGTGTAATGGGATGCGACCTCATTTATCGAAATATTGCATGGAAATGCGATCTTGCCGCCAAGTTCAATAATACGTGTTTCTGCTGTCTGGGCAAGTTCCAATACAGATATATCTGCTTTGTGTGAAGCGGTTTTGATCGCCTCTCGCAAGACCTTTGATGCTATCTGACCTGCATCGGTGTAGCATTGTAATATATCAGCATCCATTTGTTGTAACTCGCATCTGAAAATGTGTGATCCTATTTATTTTGGAAACGGTAGGTAATTATAAAACATTACCTAAATACTCTTATTAAACCAAAGTAACATTGAGGAAAGACCTTGCCCAAAATACCAATAGAAGAATGGATAATTAAACTCCGCCGCGAATTCCACCGCGAACCTGAGATCAGTTTTAAAGAATACAAAACTCAGGAACGAATCATACGTATACTGCAAGATTTAGGAATTGAGTCGCAAAAGATCGCACAAACCGGAGTTGTTGCAACAATACACGGACATCCGGGCGGGCCGTGTATCGCACTTAGATCCGATATCGATGCCCTTGAGGTATTGGAAGTACCAACTGCGCGAAATAAGGACTACATATCCCGCAACATCGGTTTCATGCACGCCTGCGGACATGACGGTCATATTGCCATGGTCCTGGGTGCAGCACGCCTTTTGCAGGAGAACAGACACACATTTACAGGAAATGTCAGATTGATATTCCAGCCCGCAGAAGAACAACCACCCGGTGGCGCGCCAAGAGTCATCGCAGAAGGTGGGCTTGACAGCGTGGATGCGATCGTTGGGATGCACATCTTTGGTGCTGTGGATGTTGGTAAGATCGCATTTCGGGAAGGTCGTTTCATGGCAAGTTCGAACCTTTTCAGTATCAAGATCAACGGGAAAGGAGGACACCATTCCAATCCAGAGGATTGTATAGACCCCATACTCATTGCAGCAGATTTTATAAGATCAATTAACAAAAATATCAAAAGCAGGGTAGACCCATCGAAATATGTACTGGGTATCGGTAAGATCGAAGGTGGGGCACAATTCAACAGGACTCCGGATGAAGTGGAAATCATTGGAAGTTTCCGCACATTTGATAGTGATGACACCAAAACCATTGATGAAATGATCAAGCAAACGCTTGATGATCTGATGGGATCATACACAACCAACGATTGCAATGATTTCAACGTTGCACCTTCATACGACCTTGACATACTGCACGGCTATCCAGT
>JAHYJJ010000026.1:0-14804 GCA_019429165.1 Methanosarcinaceae archaeon
AAAATATTCTGCATACACAAATCGTTTTAGACCAGGCAAGATAACAATCATACCAGTGGCCATGGCTGTTTTCCTTCCGGCTGGATTGGCAGTTTCTGGGTATTGACAAGCATAGGACTTGTAACTTCCTTTGCTCTTTCAAGCAACAGCGCCTTTCCTCGCTGTGTAAGTGCATATATGGGAATGCCAGTTCCAAACTGTGCCAGAACTTTACCTTCGACCTGACCTCGTATCCACTTTGAAGTACACCCTGTGGTTACATCCACAAGTTCTATGAATTCGGCAGCTTCTTCCTTTGGCATCGCGGTAGTGTGTACACCAAATGTTATAATATCAGCACCTGACTCTGCTTCAAGTTTTCTTATTTCTTTTAGGGTTTCAAGAGTTGCTACGGATACACCTATTCTCTTATATCCCATCTCAAGTGCTTTCCTGATACCATCGACCTGATCTATCCTGGCAGTTTCCGGATCAAGCACCACACCATCAGCAGCCTCTACACGCTTAATCAGCCCTTCAATTGGCGATGTCATTGTCAACCCTGATATACGAGATCCCATACCCTGACAGAGCTTTGGGTTGCTCGTGATCACTGTGCCGGTGCCGTCGCATACTGTAACAGTAGTATCAAGCAGACCGCTGCGAAGTGCTGTCATGAATGTCTCGCTTGCACCAAAGCCAACGAATATCTCCATCTCAAGTTGCCTGTCCTCTGTGAATATTCCAAAATCCCGTATCCTGAACTCTATATTCTCCTTCACTGTTTCTGGTGTGAATTTCTTTACTCCACGTACTTTGTCAAAGATGGGGCAATACTCAGTCATAGGCTCACCGACCTCAACCACTTTTCCGTTTTCGATTACTACACGGGTCTTCCCCTGTAATTCCATTATGTGACGATCTGTTGACATGTTTTTCCTCCGAATGTTGATAGTAGAATATATCCATCTCTTTGGTATTAATGGGTCGTATATCGGAAATTTAAGGAGATTACCGGCAAATATTGCCAAAAGATACTTTTACTATTACGTATTTGCATCATACATTGAGGATTTCTGTTGAAAACCTCTATCGAAAAAACAAGGAGAATAAATCTGTGAATCAAAAAGATACTGACAAAATAAAGTCACAGAATACGTTTATAGATAAAATTAAAAGTTGCTCCCCATCAGTCAAGTTTGTACTTAAAATTCTTGAACTTAAAGGGATGCTGACACAGAAAGAAATAATTGATGAAACATACCTTCCAGACCGCACTGTGAGATACGCTTTGAATAAACTGAAAATAGAGGGAATAGTCGAAGAAAGATTGCATCGAAAAGATGCACGACAGGTTCTGTATGGGATCAAAGAACCTATCGAAGAGGATGTTTCCAACTTCGCGTGTGGTTTTGTTTAGACTTCTGAATAATAACACAACAACCGCCCGCAAGCGGCACGTTTCCTCACTAATAACCCACTTATAATATATTATCTTCTACCAGTTTAATGCAAATAAACGAGCACAATGACTATTTGCATATATTTGCAGGAACGCGCGCGCTTCGCGCGATGGTAGCATCGGCTAAACAAAATCCAAAAACAAAAATGGAAAGACCGCTCAAACCTTAATATCGATCTCAAACCCGACCACAGGCTGTCCCAATCCGAAATTCGTGACAACCTCAGGATAGAACTCGCCCATAACGCCGATCTTTTTACCATCAACAAGGATGTCTGCTCGCCTGCCTTCCAAAAATGCTGTATCCTGTGATTCTACAACCTCATAATCTACCATTCGCTCACGCATGACAGCATCCACGAGCTCGCGCACTTCCGTAAAGTTCGCCTGTGGGTGTATCGATACCGCAGCAAGATGCCTGCGGTTGTTGATATTCACCACAACCTCGCCTACTTCAAAGATACGCTGCGGGAGTTCCCTGTGCTGATTTAGTGAAAGGATCTCCATCAGGTTTGGCAGGATCGTTGTACGAAGCATTGTCTGGTCTTCACTGATAGGATGAAGCACAGGAGTGACATCATCCGTACTGTCACGGCACATCCACTCGAAATGAACCCTCTCGCTTGTCAGGGTAAATGGCATAACTTCAGAATATCCAAGACCTACCATGATCTCACGCATTGCAGTTCTTGCAATTGATATCTTGTGAGCCTTTCCAACTGTGGAACTCTTTGGGAAATCCGGTACGATGTTTTCATACCCATATCCGATCGCAATGTCCTCAATAATATCATCAATGTTCAGGATATCGGCACGGTACGAAGCGATCTCGACCTCAAGGGTCTCGCCATCGATCTTGCGTATTCCGAACCGCATCTTCTCAAGCTGTGTGACGATCTCATCCATTGAAAGATCAATGCCGAGCAACGAAACAACTTCTTGTCTTGTAATCTTATGAACGCGGGGCGTTAGATCCGGTGTGATCTTCGTGCTCCCATCAGGCATCATGATTTTCACAGACTCTACTTTCCCGCCCCGCTCTGCAAGCGCAGTCACAACGATGTTAAGTGAAGTGTAAACAGCATCGGAAAGTCCGGTCACATCAATGAACAAGTCGGTCGTGCTCTCCTCGACCCGTGTCAGATTACCATTGATGATCGGTGGAAACGAAAGCACATTATTATTTGCATCCAGTATAAGCGGATATTTATCGAAACCCTCCACAAGATGGGCAAAACCCACACCTTTTGGATGTTTTTCAAGTATATCGCGCATTGACATCGGTTCCGTAAAATCAAGCGGGATAAACTCAAAATCCGGGTCGGCTGCAAGGTACCTGAAGGGAGCCTCAATATTTGCCATATCGTGAACACCAATGGAAACCTTCTTACGATCGCGTCCAAGTCCCCAATGGAGGTCCTCCTGCAAATCCATAAGTGACTTTATGGAATTCGTATCAAACCTGACGCCCCTTACGATAGCACACCCAAGAACAGGACGAATGTCCGCAATATCCTTGTCCAATGTGATCTCGATATCAGAAGGTGTCACTTCATATTCACAGAGACCTTTCTCAATATCCAGAAATCCCCTCATTGCGCGTGCGACGCCCTCGACACTGTACAGGTCCGGCCTGTCAGGGAAGAACTCGATGTCAATAGACTCTTCTTCCACACGCTCAATATCGGCTCCTATCATGGGCACGCGGTCGATAATCGTATCCTTGTCTGTACGAGTTAGTTTTTCCATGTCATCGTATTGTAGAGTTATAATTGGCATAAAAGGGTCCTCTAGTCTATTTTTGTATCATTATAATATCTGTATATAGTATCTGACCACAACATATCTAACTTTGGATTTAATGTTTTTCATTGTATATGTTTTATAAACATATAGTCCGAGTCAATTCGACCAAAGGGAGAATTTTCTCGTTGTATATAATTTATGAAATTATATAGTCCAAGTTAATGCGAACGAAGTGAGCATTTTCTTGTTGTATATAATTTATGAAATTATATAGTCCAAGTTAATGCGAACGAAGTGAGCATTTTCTTGTTGTGCATCAGGTGTTAACCTGATGATCCACAAGTCGATCCAAACAAAAATATTATCTTGTTACATCATTGTGAACTTAAATAAAATACAGAATAACCGGCAGTAAAATGACACCCATGGCATTTGATTTCCTGACCTTAAAGAATGGTGCAAGCATCCCAATCGGTGTAGCTATAATAAAGATCAACAATCCGAAAAATCCAGTGAACGCAACAACCATCAACGCAAGACCGATGATTACACCGACACATAATTTAGAGTAATCAATTCGCGATATTACACGATGGATATTGTTCCCAATCATGATCGTTGAGAAATACGACAAAAAAGCAGTTAGCAAAATAACACCAAAAAAAAGGAGCAACGTTGATGTATCAAGTGTGATTACACCACCAATCACACCATTTGCCGTGCCCAACACATCATTGATCGCCACCATAGCACCGCTTCTTGTCTTTCCGATAACGCTCAAAGCTACCAGACCAAATATCGCGTTCGACGTGTTTACTCCGGAAACTGAAACTATGAACTCTTTTGAGCCAGCATCCACACCATCCGCATCCACCTTACCCTCGCCCCCACCCTCACTGTCAAAATCTTTCCTGACAAACAGGCGCGCGAGCACTGCCGCAATGGCTGACGAAATGCCGGGGAGCCATGCTACTATGGAACCCGCCGCACTGCCTGTAATGATTCCCCTGACGATTCGCTTTCCTGACAATGTCATCTTTGCAAAGGTCTGCGGCGGAATAGTTGAATGCGTGAGCAGGCTTATCACAAGTTGTGAAGCACCAAATAAACCGCTAAGCAGGGGCAATAGAATAGATGGTGCCCCAAAATTGATCACAGGGTCCATCAATCCTTCCATTTCGAACGCAAATAACCCGAGTGCACCGCTTATCAAGAACAGCACGATAGCATAACCTTTGTACTTGTAATGAGCAAGCGAACCCTGGCCTATGATATAATCACCTTTTTCTGTTGCGATCATAAGGAACACTATGAAAATAAGTACCCATGCAATGTGATCCTGCAAAACAGGATACACGATACTGAATATCGCAGCAAGCGGTAGAACAATTATCATCGAGAACACGACCGAACCTGCACTTCCAAGCGCAGATAAACGGATTGCCTCTGCACCGAAACCGTCCAGCAGGAGTCTGTGTCCTGGCAATACAGCCAGTGCCATATCCGAATCCGGTGCGCCTAAAAATATGGCAGGAATTATATCATGGAACGTATGTGCAATTGAATTTGACAGGATTATCACGGCAATGTAGAACGGTTGTATGCCATAATCACTCATCATTGGCGAAAAGGCAACAAGGAGCAAAGCAAAATTGTTTGTATGAATTCCCGGAACGAGCCCTGAAAAAACACCAAGAAGATAGCCCGCCAGCACTGATAATAGAATAATAGGAATCGAGATGCCGCCTGTTAAAAACAATTCATACACCTTGAGAAATCATTGATTAGTATATTACTTGAGAAGATCGTCTATTATAGAAGCGCTTTTTGCCAGCTCAACCAGTATCAATCCAAGACCTGAATTAACTGCTGTCATAACAACCAAAAGTGATTTTTGACCTGAAACCGTTGCGATCATCCGGCAATCATCTGATTCTATAATTATCCGATTTACAGAACCATTTTCCAAATTGTTAGTTACAGCTTCTGCTGCACCAAGAATAGTAGCAGACATTGCAGCAAATGTTTCAGGATATGTTCCTGGATAAGTGTTGGATGCTATGAGTAAACCATCTCTTGTCGCTATTGCCGCAGACTCAACACCATCTACCATTTTAAGGCCATCTAAGACCTTATTAAGCCTATCACTTAATGCTACCATTTATTTATCACAATTACAACTTAACAAAAACTTACTCATAAGCCCAATTAAATTTCAGTTTAGTTAAATTGAATGATAATAAAGGTTTCGGCTTATGAAAAATTTAATATCAAATATATATTATATAAGTTGATGTAAATCAACAATATGTACTAATATATCTTCGAAGATTTAAGGGTTGATCATCTATGAATATGAAATGTAATAAATGTAACAAGGAAGCAATTATTTTCCAGAAATATTCTGGAATGCACCTATGTAAAAAGCATTTCATTGAAGATGTTGAACGAAAAATAAAATTTACCATCAGAAAACACTTCAATATACAGAAGAATGATATCATTGCAATTGCACTCAGTGGTGGAAAGGACAGTGCTGTACTGTTATACATGCTTCACAAGTTATTCGATAAACGACCGGATATTGAACTTATCGCCATTACGATCGATGAAGGAATAGAAGGCTACCGCGAACATACTCTAAAGATTGCAAAAGAACTGACTGCTAAATTGGGCGTGAAACATATCATCCGATCTTTTAAAGATGAGTTTGACACACCTCTTGATGATATTATTGCACAAGAACGTGAAAAAGGTGCATGCAGTTATTGTGGTGTCCTGCGAAAAACACTGCTGAACAAGACTGCACTTGAAGTCGGTGCAACAAAACTTGCAACCGGTCATAATCTTGATGATGAGGCACAAACAATTCTCCTCAACCATTTGAGAGGTGATGTTTCACGCATGGTCAAACTTGCACAGCCTCACGAACTTGAAGGACTTGTCCTTCGTGCAAAACCACTTCGCTATATTCCCGAAAAGGAAGTAGCACTCTATGCAATTGTCAGCGACCTGACTGTTGATTTTAGTGAATGCCCGTATGCCCACGAAGCAATTCGGGGCGAAGTAAGGGACATGCTCAATGTTTTTGAGGTGGCTCACCCGGGCACAAAATATTCCCTGCTTAAAGGTTTTGACACAATGGCACCGATAATTTCAAAAGAATACTTAAATATCGAACTTGCAAGATGCCGGATATGCGGTGAACCATGCAGTCTTGAGATATGCCAGGCATGCAAATTGCTTGGTCGTGAATAGATTTGTTCTAAAAAAAGAAATTACTCCGGTAATATCTTTTTGAACATCATTTATGAACTTTGAACATTTTGATACCGATCGGGTCACTCAAATGTCTAATAAAGATTATCCAAAAGTTCATCCACATCATACATATTTCTACCAGTCCTGCTGAGGTATAAGCGTGTCCACCATATAGTTGTCAGGGGTGGAATGACTGCAATCGATATCACAATATCCGTAAATATCCAGATCGTTGAGATTATAGGCACCAAACTTATGCCTTCCCCAATAATACCAACAAATACTGATATTGAGATCAATATCAACCACATGAGAAGGATATCCAGTTTATTGCCTATAAAAAACCTGAATCCGGTTTCCAGCGCAGTTATCGGGTCAAGATCATCAACGACCAGCACATACTTGACAATCGATAATACTATACTTGCAACAAGAATATACAGCATCCATGCCAAAAAACCAAATGCAAAAAGAACCGAACTTGCTGCTGTTTCTTCAGGATTTGACAAAAACATATTGAAGTTTTCCATTGAAAGTATTCCAGGCACAATAAACACAATTCCTGCGAGCATTATCAGTGCAAGTAGGATATTTATCAAAAACAGGTTGACCACATTTCTATTGCCATAGGATAACATGTCATTAAGATAAGTGTCGCCTGTTTCGGTTGCAATTTTTGACATTCCGATTGCACCTGCTATGAAGTAGGATTGAATGAACATAATTAAAATCATGAAAATAATAAAACCTGCAATTATCAACATTATGTGGTCACCGACAGCAGACGACAATATACTGAGCATCTGTTCAGGCAAAATGTTTGCAGGATCAAGGCCCATTGATGATAATTCCGGCATGACAAAAATTACCACAAAAGCAGCAAAGGCTATCAGTGCTAATAAACCACTGATCCCGAAGTTCAATATGAACGGCAAACTGATGTTAAGATTTCGCGTCCATGTGCTAAATCCTTTGTTGATAATTGTTCCAATATCTTGTGACATGTGATGTACATCTCCCATTACGGATGCCATTTCTTTTTGTATATTATCTAAATGATATATACTCTCTGTTCGTGAAAATCTGTTGATGGATAATCTATGAATAAAAATATGTACAATTAATTGCATGTATATTTTGTATACATCATTATACAATGGGAGAATTGCAAGTATGGACAGGGACAAGGACAATGAATCAAAAGATATCATTGTTATCGCCCATTGCCTTATGAATAAACCATCTAGACTTTCAGGATTTAATGCACCTATGTTAAAACCAGCATCTACTGGTGCAAAAAGGCAGAACATAATACAACTACCATGTCCTGAAATGATATATTTTGGAATTAACCGTCGTGAGATTACTAAAGATCAGTTAAACCATCCAAACTACACACGGTTTTGCAATGAGTTGTTCAAACCTTTTGCAGATATGATTGAGCAGTTCGCAAATTCAGGAATGCAGATCAAGATCATAGGTGTGCCCAAAAGTCCGTCCTGTGGTGCAGAATTAACAACAATTGGGGGAGAATCTGGATGTGTCACAGAGTTCACACATGAACATGTAACAGGAACCGGTGTATTCTTTGAGGAGATTGAGAATGAACTGGTGCGCCGCAGTGTGCTTTTTAAAATTGAAGATATTAAATAAATAATATATAAATAAATAATATATAAATAAATAATATATAAATAAATAATATATAAATAAATAATATATAAATTAATAATCTACAAATTATTATTATATGATAATTTATATATACAACAAATGCGTTTTATTAAATAATGCGAATGGGTATTATTTTTTACAACCCCCCTCCCCAAACCATTCGCATATGCTTTTAAATTTTTACTTTTTTTCTATATTTTTAAATTCGTGCATGAACTTTGTTTAAATTTTTCAAATCGACAATGAATAAAATGAATTTTAAGGATACAAAAAAAGAAAAATAGCAGATCCGACATATGCCGGACTGCTCTGCATATTTACTGAAATTGCTTAAAATATTCCTGCGCCGATAAATAGCGACGAGAACAGGATCGCGATCATGTTCACTACTTTTATCAGAGCATTGAGTGCAGGACCTGATGTGTCCTTGAATGGGTCACCAACTGTATCTCCGACAATTGCTGCTTTGTGAGCATCTGAACCTTTTCCGCCGTGTGCACCGTCTTCGATGAGCTTCTTTGCGTTATCCCATGCACCGCCACCATTGTCCATTGTAAGTGCAAGTAAAAGACCTACAACAATGATACCGATCAAAAGACCGCCGAGTGCCTGTGGACCAAGTACCACACCAACTATGAGTGGTGTTCCAATCGCAAGGATTCCAGGAATAGCCATTGATCTGATCGCGGACTTTGTCACGATGTCAACACACTTGCCATACTCAGGTCTTGTAGTACCTTCCATGATCCCGGGGATTTCCCTGAACTGGCGACGTACTTCATTAACAACTTCAAATGCTGCAGTACCGACCGCGCGCATTGTAACTGCACTGAACAGGAATGGAAGCAGACCACCAAGGAACAGACCAACAAGGACAACAGGATTGTCAAGACTTAATGAACCATCCACAAGGTCAACCTTGTACCTGTAATCTGCGAAAAGTGCCAGTGCACCAAGTGCTGCTGAACCTATCGCGTATCCTTTTGTAACAGCCTTTGTAGTGTTACCGACTGCATCCAGTTTATCGGTGATTTCTCGTACACTTTCAGGCAGATGTGCCATTTCGGCAATACCGCCTGCATTGTCTGTGATAGGACCGTATGAATCAAGTGCTACGATCATGCCTGTTGTTGAGAGCATTGCTGTTGCTGCGATCGCAATACCGTATATACCCATTGCTGGATCTGTTGCACCGCCAACAATGAAGTATGACCCCAATATTCCGATGATAATTACTAAAACCGGAAGTGCCGTACTTTCAAATCCAATTGCAAGACCGGAAATTACGTTCGTTCCTGCACCTGTTTCAGATGCCTTTGCAATCTCCTTGACCGGACGGAAACTTGTGGATGTGTAGTATTCCGTGAAAACGACCATAAGGACCATTATCACAACACCTACAAGTGATGCATAATAGAGCTTGATGTTACCCATTAACATGTCTGTGATGAAATAGAATGCTATGACACAAAGAATCGCGGATACTGCTACGCCTTTGTATAGCGCTCTCATAATCTTTCCGCCATTGCCGACCTTTACAAAAAAGATCGAGATGATGGATGTGAATATTGCGACTGCACCAAGTATCATTGGATACAGGACTGCATTTGGATATGCATCGAGTAACATTGAACCAAGCAACATTGATGCAAGAAGCGTTACTACATAGGTTTCAAACAAGTCTGCACCCATTCCTGCACAGTCTCCCACATTGTCACCTACGTTATCAGCAATGACGCCTGCATTTCGTGGATCGTCTTCAGGAATTCCTGCTTCGATCTTACCTACAAGATCTGCTCCGACATCAGCTGCCTTTGTAAATATTCCGCCACCAACTCTTGCGAACAGACTTATAAGACTTGCACCGAAACCAAATCCGATAACAAGGTCTACATCACCAAAAAGAATGTAAAAAACACTTGTGCCCAAAAGAGCGAGACCAACGACCGCAAGACCTGTGACCGCACCACCTCTAAAAGCTACAGACATTGCTTTTTGCAATCCCTTTGTAGCAGCCTGTGTTGTCCTGACATTTGCCCTGACTGATACATTCATTCCAATGTATCCTGCAAGTGCAGAACTCACTGCACCGGCAATGAATCCGATTGCAAGAACTGCACCATCATCCAGCACTGCATAGATCAGTGCTGCAAGAATAACTGCAACCGCTGCGATTGTTTTATACTGACGATTCAAATATGCCATCGCTCCTTCCTGGATCGCGGATGATATGTACTGCATCTCTTCATTACCAGTGTCTTCTTTCAGGACACTGCGTGCGAAAATTGCAGAGAATATCAAACTTACCAGACCTGCAATGGGAGCGAGATAAATTAAATTCTCAATGTTCACCATATTAAAACTCCTATCAATTTTTAAATGTGTTTTGCCAAGTTTGTTTAATAAAATTTGCTTCGTTTATACTTACGATATAATAATTTGTAACAATGACCGAATACGGATTATACAATTACATAATAATTACAATTGATATCAATTGATATCAATTGCCACTTTGTGAAGCAGATTGAAATAGGGCACACTCAATATGAATGTATCGATTATTCAGGTTCTTTACGTTCACATACCACCTCCAACCTGAGACAATTCGAAACTAATATCACTTGGTATCGATGCAGTGAATACAAAAGTATTACATCGTAATCCTCTGGCATGATGAATTGCATTTTTCTGCTCATCTATGAGTTCCTTATTCTCACTTACAATACAAAATGACTTCTGATGATCGTTCTTTACCATAAAATCAAAGTGTTGCCCATACGTGCTCAGAAATTCAATGAGTTCTTTTAACTCATCCCATTTCCTGCACATATGTGTGCTTTTCGTAGCCGAATTCTCAACATACCAATCCCGGCTCATGTAAGGATATTCAGTATACTGATCACCTAATTCCTCAAATGCCTTGAATATCTTACCAACATCGCTTTTTAAACTGATCCAGTTCCATTTCTGGCTTGAAAAGTATCTTGCTGCAACGATCTCAATGATCGCTGCTTTATCTTTGTGTCCAAGTTCCATAATTACCATTACCGTTCTATCTAAAATTCATCATCCTGTGCATAACTTCTATTAAATTGCAATGCCAATTCCGCTTTTTTCAGTTCACGACCTAAGTATCCCGCATGTCCCAATGTGGACACAAGTTTCATGTCAATAAGTGTATCCAGCACCTCACCTGCGGTTTCCCCCACAATACATGCTTCTTTGTGCCGTGCGATTATCTTACCACCTGTTCCACTACTCAGATCAGGCGAAATCCCGATCTTAACACATCCGGCAGGATCCACGCGCCATGATCTTGCTACTTTTGCATCTATCGCATCAGCAGGAATTGTTGAATCCTCACGCCGCCGTTTTTCATTCATAATCAGAAGATCGATCCCAAGATCTTTTGGAGAACTATCCCTCTCATTTGCAAGAACCATCATCTCCGATGCGATCTTTAATTCATGTATCGATCCCTGTGTCTTATTACTGAATTCCGG
This sequence comes from Methanosarcinaceae archaeon, assembly GCA_019429165.1. GTDB lineage: Archaea > Halobacteriota > Methanosarcinia > Methanosarcinales > Methanosarcinaceae > Methanovorans. The sequence continues at coordinate 11,629 of JAHYJJ010000026.1, forward strand.
AGTAAATAGGATGCTTGCACCTACATCAGCCGCAATCCCGCAAAATGCGGCATTGACACCTGCTGAATCCGCATCAATGAGTTCTGTGACGTTGCCGACCCCGAAAAATAAAGGAATGTCAGGGAACTTCTGGTTGAATTCATGATAACGTACGATCGATACCGCGATCCCATGTCCGATCGGATCAAGGACAGGATCAGCGATGATACGCATAATGCCTGCTTCCTCTGCCGCTTTGATATTATCAATAAGACTCTCAACACCTGCGCCTGTGTCAGGGATTACAACTGCCGAAGCGCCTGAATCTGCAACCATGCGCCCTATTTGGTTAATATTACTGCTGTTCAAACTCAATACAATATCCACACCAATATCAAGTGCTCTCTTTAGAAGTACCGGGTCAAGTGTATCGATACTGATCGGGACGGATGAGACTTTACGTGCAGTCTTTATTGCGCGTTCCACATCATCCGGCGTAGCATTTAGTGATGCACCAAGGTCGATGATATCTGCGCCTTTATTGATGAACGATATTATCCTTTCAGACAGAACATTTGTATCGAGCCCTGTGGCATCCACAACTTCTGCCATCACTTTCATGCGAGCTCCGCCACCCAGTTTCATCTGATCTATGTGCATGAGCGCATTGGCATTGGTCTCGATCTTGTGCACCGTATCAAGTGCCATATCCCGCCTTACATTGGTGAGCAGTTCACATGCCGGGATAATTGTTGAAAAATCCACTTTGCCTGCGAATGACACAATATATTCCAGATCATAAGCATGCTTGGGACCAAGATATATCTCAAAACCAAGTTCTTTTGCAACATTTGAAAAATTCCCTGACACAAGTCCGGGAACAAAGATCAGATCGTAAGTATCAGATAGATCACCGGATGCCTGCTGTTCCTGGATCGCAGTTAGCAATTTACGAGGAGTGATGAAAGCGGCAACATCAGTGTCTATGACCAAAACATCTACTTTTGGTCTTGATCGTACAGCAAGCCTAACTGTCTGTTCTGCTAGATGTCCGGTAGCAACTAGAATATTCATGGCTCTAAAAATGAATCTATTATAAAAATAAATGTCTATAGATGTTTATAGGATTCCAGGTTCACAATTATTGAAAAATAAAAGAAAAGGTCAGATCCAATTCCAGATACTTGAATATGAAACCGGACCTGACGTGGTGGTATGATATTTGATCTCGATCACTGGATTATATCAATGATCGATCCGCCATTGCTTCTTACACCGAACGGTTCAACAATTGAACCGCGTGACATTTTCATGTTACGGTTCAGACGACCGTGTGTGGCCTGTGCTTGCGGCATTGCCTTTCCAACTAAATTGGCATCATACTGTGGACCAAGTACCTGTGCGGACTGGACACCTGTCATAATCGCCAGAACACGGACCCTGCCTTCATATTCTTCTTTTATGCGTGCACCCCATATGACATTTGCATCAGATGACAGTTCATACGTAAGAGACTGTGCAATTTCTTCTGCCTCTTTAAGACTGAGATCAGGTCCACCTGTGATATGTACAAGACTGCCTGTTGCGCCTCTGTAATCAACATCAAGTAATGGATGGTTCAATGCTGTGCGGACAACATCCGTGCTCTTGTCCTGACCCTTTGCCTCACCTACAAGCATGACTGCGACACCGCCGCATCCCATGATCGACCTCATATCTGCGTAATCAAGGTTAATAAGTGATGGCTGGGTAATGGTTTCGGTGATCCCTTTCACGGTTTCGGCTATCAACTGGTCCATTACTGAAAATGCCTGCTCTATTGGAAGATTTGGCACATAATCAAGTAACCTGTTGTTGTCCAGAACAATTACAGTATCAGCAGCGCGGCGTAATTCTTCCAAGCCTTCTTCTGCTTTGAATGTACGTGCTCTCTCAACCCTGAACGGACTTGAGACCATGCCGACTACGATAGCACCCTGTTCTTTCGCGATCTCTGCAACAACAGGAGCGACACCTGTTCCGGTACCTCCACCCATGCCCGCAGTTACGAACACAAGGTCACTGTCTTTAAAGACATCTTCAAGTGTACCGCGTGCAAGCTCAGCAGCTTTTTTACCTGTTTCAGGATAGCCACCAGCACCAAGTCCACGAGTGAGTGTTTTACCCACAAGGATCTTTTTATCAGCACGTATGTGATCAAGATGTTGTTTGTCAGTGTTGATAGCAATAGTGTCTGCACCCTCAATACCGATATTGTAGAGACGGTTAATTGTATTGTTACCAGCACCACCACAGCCTACTATTGTAATTCTTGGAAGACCAAAGCCCTCAAGCCCATCATCAGCTGTGATTGTCTGTCGATACTCTCTCTCTTTCTCTGTGTGTTTTAATGCTTCTTGAACTATAGACTGCACATTCATCCCCTCTCTTGGATTTTTGTTCTATAAATGTATGTGATCTTTATGCGAGAGCTGCTAACATCTCCGACCTGCGGAAAAGTTTTTCCCCTCTTTGATCTACAAGTTCGCGCACTGCCGTCCTGATTGCTTCGCTTACGGACGGAAATTCACCCTGATTTACCATATAGTCGATCATCTTTAGTTGCTGTTCCGGGAGTCTGATCGTTATACGCTCCATTTGATTGGTCCTTTTGTTATTTTATGTCAGACAGATGCCAGACGTGCGCCTGACAAAAGTCGGACAGAGGTCGGACCTATGTCTGCTATTTGTCTGCTGAAAATATGACGCGTGTCTGACATACTATTTGTACATAGTTGTATATAAGGTTGTCGAACATTTTGATGGAAAAATTCGACAGATAGTTTACAGTAGATTAATTCATGAAAATTATCAATAGATAAATTCTATAAATTAGTCAAAAAATGGTTTTTAAAATGACAATGAAGAGAATTTAGACATTTTTACAGAGAAAAGAATATCAAATATCAATACCTTTATGCTAACATACGCAATATAAAAGCAATATATTACTTAAAAAAATTGCAATAATACATATTACAGATGTTTTCAATTACAATACAACAATTATTCAATTTTTAAAAAGGAGATTATTAAATGCGACTTAGACTAAATCTTGGTATTTTGATCTGTATCTTATTAATGGCACAAACAGCATTTGCATACGCAGAGTATGCACAAGATGGTGGAACCGTGGAAACCACTTCAATACCCTCCAT
>JAHYJJ010000206.1:0-1997 GCA_019429165.1 Methanosarcinaceae archaeon
AAACACTGGCAAATGAATATCCAAACATTGGTTTTTTCTATTACAATGCCGGATGTTATCTTTCATCGATCAATTCAATCCCCGAAGCTTTAGATCTTTTTGAAAAGGCTTTTACTGCTGAAAAAGTGCCTGAGTATATCTATAACGCAGCAGCGTCTGCATTTGATCTGGGAAATTACGAAAAAGCATACAATGATCTTGCCGTTTATTTTAGTGCCATTAGACCATCATTAGACATTGATGCATGGTATGTTTTCTGTGGATTGGCTAAAGACTTGAATGATTGTTATCTTTTCAAAGAGGTCATTCTAAATCACATCACTGGAATGCAGGAAATCACTGATGAGAACCGGGAAGATGTATTGTTGTCAATAGGATCTGTTCTCTATATCTTAGATCACAACAAAGATACTGAAAACGCATCCGGGGCAATCAAACTTCTAAATGAAGAGTTACTTGATATCAAACAAGTTGAATCATTTTTAAAATCATCATTGGAAAATCTGCCACAAATCCCATCTCCTGAATTCGATGAGATGGCAAAACTGCTTGATGATATGAAAGCGAGTAGTTCCAAACCTGTTAACGATCACATTTCTACCCGGGGTCTTGGAACATGCCTATTATGTGAAAAACCGAAGGATATACATGGTTACATCTATCGCTATATACCCCCAATGGAATGTGGATTTATTAGAGATATGAATGGAAATGAGTATTATTTTGGGCAAAACCAAATTATAGATAAATCTGTTGAAGAGGAACTCAGTAGATCTGGAAATGAATTGAATTATGGTGGAGAAATACATGTTGTTTTTGGACCGAGTAAATCTACAAAACACAATGCATCGGTTGACATGATTGCACTTAACGTTCATTCATACAGATCAGTTGAAAGTATGATCACATTAGCCAAGGCATTCGCAAAAGAGAAGGATTGTCCACATGCAATTGCTGAAATTGATAATGCATTACGGCTTGACGAGGATAATTCCGAATTAAATGGTCTGCGTGATAAATGGATAGCAGAATACGAAAAAAACAGTGACAATGACATCACTGAAAAATCGTTCAATCTGAACCCTTCTACACCACAGGAATGGCATGAAAAAGGAAATATCCATGTAGAACTTGAAGAGTATGAAGATGCAGCGGCATGTTTTGAAAGAGCGGATTCAATTACTCCAAAATTATCAAGTGGCTGGTATAGTCAGGGAGTTTCTTTTTTCCATTGTGCAAAGTACGATGAAGCTTTAAGATCGCTTGATAAATCATTGAAGTTGAACCCTTTTAATTATAGGACTCGAACAATGAGAGGTTCAACTCTTGTAAAGCTTGGTAAATTTGAAGATGGAATTGCTGATTTCAACAAAGCGATATCCATTAAACCTGACTTCACTGATGCCTGGTTAAGCAAATGCCTCATACTTACATATCTTAAAAGATATGATGAGGCATTGAATGCATGTAATACAGCGATCAAGTACAATCCAAACAATGTGTTGGCTTTGTCAATGAAAAGTACCATTCTCTTAAAACTGGATCGAGCAGAAGAGGCACTTGGTTTGATCGACAGGGCATTGGAAATTGAACCGAACGATATCGAATCGCTGTTTACAAAAGGCTATGTTCTCTCAAAACTCAATCGATATGATGCAGCCCTTGACTTTTTCAACCGATCGTTAGAAGTTGAACCGAGCAACATAAGGTTTCTGGCAAAAAAATCATTTGCACTTTCTAACCTTGGACAACACACTGAAGCGTTGGAAGTGATCGAATCTGCATTAAAATCAAATTACAGCAATCCGAAAACATGGTATTATAAAGGGGTTGCGCTTTCAAATGCCGGGAAATATTACAATGCACTTGATGCTCTTAACAGTTCACTTGAACTTGATCCTGCTGCCACAAGGGTTTCGAGAATGAAAAAACATGTTCGTTCTAAACTTGGATTGGATGGCGATACAGACGACCAGTTCACTGTTGATAGTGATGAC
>JAHYJJ010000027.1:0-14599 GCA_019429165.1 Methanosarcinaceae archaeon
TTCCCTCTTCAATAGATGAAATAATATTCTCTTTTGATATGTCCCTGAGGGCAAATGCACCTGTCGGGCAAACATTGACACATACACCACATCCTGTACATGCAGTGCCGTCAATAGAAGGTACTGTGTCAAGGGATATGGCATCTGCACGGCAAACATGCTCGCACCTGTTGCATAACACGCGGTCATATCGCCTGTTCAAACACCGCTCATGTGAGACCGAGGTGAGGGAATGGGATGATATCCTGCCAAATGCACGAACTAGATTAAACAAATTAGCCATGATTTATTTGTCCATTTTATAAAGTATTCTAAAAAAAACATAATAAAATTGCATTATTTTAGTTTTTTTTTGTGTACTAAATATAGATTATGTTGCGATATGATAAAAACAAAACAGAACGATTATGAAGTGGAAATAAAAAATAAAAATGCGATTAGGGCTTTATGTTGCCCCGTCTCATGAAAATAACTGCTGCTAAAATACCAATAAATGCGCCCATTAACTCAAAACCAGGTATAAAACCAGGCATTGAATCTTCAAGCGTTTTATGGTATATTGGGTGAATGAGATTTTTTAATCCAGGATATGCAGACAATATGGGGTGTTCGGTATTCATATCATCTTCTACTACCTCACCTTCTGCGGCAGGTGCATCCTCGGGGTCAGCCGGGTTCGTACCTTCTTCAAGTTCGACTGAATTCAATACCCCATCCCCATCAGAATCTATAGTTGCAATGGCATCAAAAGAATACCCGCCGTCTGCATAATCAATACCAAAAGCGGTTAGTGAACCGCCTCCGGCAGGATCTATATGACAAGTATGGCACGCGCCGACAAATGCACCCGGAACTTCATCTGCATAATCTGATATCGCAGTTGCTGAATTAGATGATATGACCAGCAACATTAATAATATTGTGACAAAATAATATTCTTTTTTAAATTTCATGTAATCACCATGTGAATGATTTTTCGAATTATGCATAAGTTCTATATATATATTAACATTTAACGTTTATTCTATATGTGTGTTAGTGGCAAATATTGCCCACATCAACGTTTTTGTATCGTAAGGTACCATCAGGTTTAAATATATGAAATATATCTGAACATATTCATATTTAAATGAGAAAACGTTCGCGTCAACTTGGAATCCTTAAATTTTATAGATTATACTTAAAAAAACAATGTGCATTGTAAAAAACAAAATTGATTGAATAATTTATGTCAAACTTGTTTGGGTGATTGATAATGGTATACCAAGAGATTTATAATGTTCAGCACGGAATGGCATTCGGAGCGCTTATGGCTGCGTTCCCGTTCATGACTGGACTCAGTGCAGGTTCATTTACGCTTTCCACGTTTGCGTATGTGTTCGGAAAAAAAGAATATAAAGCTGTATCAAAATATGCAGTATTCATGGCGCTCATCCTGCTTGGAATGGCAGTGTCGCTACTGTTCATTGATATGACACAACCATCAAGGTCGTATTTTACAATGATGCGGGGTAATGTTACGTCAATGTTCAGCTGGTCTGCATTTTTAGTAGGTGGATATATGACAGCCAGTGCCATATATGCATATTCCATATTCTCACATAGGGATGGTGCGGCAAAGATAATGGGGATCATATGTATCCCATTGGCACTTGCTGTGCATGCTGACACCGGTTTCGTGTTCGGCCTTAACAAAGGTATGCCAATCTGGCATACATCACTCATGCCATTTTTGTTCCTCATATCAGCGCTTACATCAGGAATTGCACTAATTGTGTTTATGGTGATCACCAAGGATACGTTATTTACAAAGAAAGAATCAAATAAGATTGACCGAAACCTTGTATACAGTCTTGGAAACATGCTTATACTTCTTATCGCGATAGAATTCTTCCTTGATATGTCTGATGTCACCACAATGATATTTGCAGGTGCAGAAGAGGTGGAAGCCGTTAAACTCTGGCTGATAGGACCATTTTCATTCTCATTCCTTGTCGTCCAGTTAGGTATTGGCGGTGTGATTCCAGTTCTATTGCTTTCACTTCCAAAGATCAGCAGAACGTATGTCGGGCAATGGATAGCTGCACTTTTTATAATCATAGGTACCTTTGCTATGCGTCTCAATGTAGTACTTGGTGGTCAGACCATTCCAAAAACAGAAGCCGGACTGGTACCCTACACGCATTTAATAGGATTTGTGGGATATACCGTGTCCCAGGAAATTGCTGTGATCGTCACATTATTTATTCTGGGAACAGGTGCATACGCATTCTGTATAGCTTATGTTCCGCAGATAATTGAAAAAGTGGATGCTAAACTATTCGGGAAGAGGGAGGCATAAAAATGGCAAAAGAACGAATCCAGCGCATAAACGGAGAATGGGGACGTCCTGAGATCGTACACTCTAATGAAGGACGACTTGCCATGGTGATTGATCTTCGCAGATGTATAGGATGTCATTCATGCTCAATCGCATGTAAGCAGGAAAACCAAGTACCACTGACGTTTTACAGATCATGGGTCAAGCAGATGGAAAAGGGCACATATCCACTTGTGTCCACATTCACTCTTCCAAGACTCTGCAACCATTGTGAAAAACCTGTCTGCGTCACGGTATGTCCGGTCAAAGCCACATTCAAGCGCGAAGATGGGATTACGATCGTTGATTCAAGAGTATGTATTGGTTGTAAGGCATGTATTGCCTCATGTCCGTATGACGCACGTTTTGTGAACCCCGAAAAAGGTACCAAATATTTCGGTCGTGGCACTACAGATAAATGCACATTCTGTGCCCACAGGGTTGACGGCGGTGCTAAACCTGCATGTGTTCTTGCATGTCCTACCAAAGCACGTTATTTCGGTGATCTTGAAGATCCTAACAGTGAAGTATCAAGGATCATTGCGAAAAATCCAGTACAGACAATAAAACCACATCTAGGTACAGAACCTCATGTGTTCTACATTGATGCCAGTTCAGAGATCATGGGCAGAATGGAAATGAAGCCAAGACTCGGCCGTATCGAAGGTGAAGGCGAAAGCGAAGAAGGCGGACACGGGGGGGAGTAAAAACATGTCAATTAAAATCACACGAAGGGATTTCCTGAAACTATCTGCTGCCGCAGTTGGTACAGTCGCTATTGGTGATGTCGCATCCGCAGCAGTTGACTGCAATGATTGTCATAAACTTGCGGCAGTCCCTGCACGTAAACAACCGCATAAGTGGATATCCAGTTACTGCAATATGTGCGGAGGGATGAGTGGCATACATACAGATATACTCCCAAATGCAATTACAGGCGAGACAATGGTCATTAAGGTGGGACCTAACCCGTATAATCCTACAGGTGTTTCTAATAACTCAAAGGATTATTTCGATAACATGGGTGAGGGTTCAGGACTATGTGCCAGAGGCAATGCTGCTGTGGAACTGCTCTATGACCCTGACAGGCTACAAAAACCAATGAGGCGTACCAATCCCCAAAAAGGCAGGGGCGTCGAACCGAAGTTTGAGGAGATCACATGGCCCGAAGCGATTGCTGAGATGTCAGATAAACTTGGCACACTCAAAGCAGCAGGAGAATCACATAAACTCGTATGGTTTGCTGATGGGCGAAACTATAAGCATTTGCAGGAAGATTTCTGCAACCTTTACGGCACACCAAATTACTTCCAGTGCAATCAGAACAGTGATTCTGCAAGAAAAGCAGCACTAAAGATCAGTATGGGTGAAGAAAATGCGATGCTTGATGCCGTTGAATCAAAGTACATACTTCTCTTTGGTTCAAATCCATTTTCATCTATAAAACATGGGTATGAACCACGTACAATAATAAGGGGAATAGAGAACGGTGCACGTCTTATCGTCGTAGACCCGTACTTAAGTTTCACTGCAACCAAGGCACATGAATGGCTTCCAATAAAGCCTGGAACAGATGGAGCATTTGCACTTGCAATGGCCCATGTTATCATAAAAGAAAGGTTATTTGACGAGGAATTCATAGATCACTGGACACTTGGATTCAATGATTTCGCAAATTTTGTAAAGGATAAAACGGCACAATGGGCTGAAGATATAACAGGTTTATCTAAAGAGATCATCACACATACAGCACGTGAACTTGCACTGACAAAACCTGCTGCTATTGATATGGGCGCAGGTGTTACCCAGCATTCCAATGCTGTCCAGACAGGGCGCGCCATTGCAGCACTTGCAGCACTGACAGGTCAGATAGACAGGCGCGGAACGATAATCTTCCCAAACATGGGCGGACTTGCGCGTCAGGATGTGCCGTATGGCGACATAACTGAACCATCTCTTGATGGGGATTATCCATTTGCTGACAATTCATATATCGGTGCACTGGACGCAATTACAACAGGTAAACCATACAAGCCAAAGATTGGCGTTGTAATGGGTGAAAATGTTGTAATGTCCACTCCGGGTACAAATGATGTTGTGAATGCACTCAAGGCACTTGAGTTCCTTGTTGTTGTAGGCACACACATCAATGAGACTTCTGAACTTGCAGATATCGTTCTTCCCGCAACTACTCAATTCGAGAGTTACGACCTGAACGAGAATAATATTACATGGCCATCTGTGGCATTGAGACAACCTGCAATTGAACCTCTATTCAATCAGATGACTGAATACGAGACAATTATTGCACTCGGTGAGAATTTAAAACTTAAGACGTCAGATGGTGAGGAATTCTTCAAAGGACTGGATTATCTGGAATATCTTGAGGCTGAACTTAAGAACGGTCCATCAGGTCTTAGCATTGCAGAATTACAGAAACTTGATGGTGCAGTCTGGACCGATAAAGTGAATGGCACAAGTTATGAGAAATATCGACAGAAGGTAGATATTCCGTCCGGTTCACAAGCAGATAGTGATGGAGTGCTCCGTGATAGTGATGGCAATGCGATCGGTGTTACTGTGTGGGATACATTCTATAACGGGTTTGATACGAAATCACGGAAATTCGAATTCGTATCAGAGCATCTTGAAGATCTCAATGATGCAAACGGCAAGATGATCAACAAAATGCCTGTGTATATTCCTGTTGAGGCCACTCCATCCTGGGATTATCCTCTATATCTTATCAACTGGCATGAGTCGGCACATTATGGTGTGAACACGCAGAACAATGTTTATCTGAATGAACTTAAATGGGATAATCCGGTTGCGATCCATCCGAAGACTGCAGAAAAACTGAATATTAAAACAGGAGATCATATCGAAGTGGAATCCGAATACGGAAAAGCATCAATGCTCGCACTTCTGACTGACAGGATACGGCCTGACACGGTTGGCTGGATGCACGGATTCGGTCACTGGCGTATGGGCCATGTTGCAGATGGAAAAGGTGCAAACGTGTACGATGTCGTGCCAATGAAAGCAGAAGCGATAACAGGCAACCAGATGTCAAAGGAAGTTGTTGTCGATATCAGAAAAGAATAATGTAAGAAGATGCCCTTTGCCGGGTATTTCTTTTTTTATTGTATATATATAATTTATAGAATTATATACAACGAGAAAACGCTCACTTCGTTCGCGTTAACTCGGAGTGCATAATCCTACAGATTATATACAACAAGAAAATGCTCACTTCGTTCGCATTAACTTGGACTACATAATCCTATAGATTATATACAACAAGAAAATCTTCGCTGACGCTCGGATTGACTCAAATTATACAATTCTATAAATTATATACTATAAAAAAAACAAGATGGGGTTCAATCCCCTAAAAAAAGCGCCTGAATTATCAGGCGCCTTGATCATCTCACACGTTCACAGCCTTGTTAAAGACTGTTATGAACTCATCACACTCTGCAATAAGTGTTTTTATCGCATCCTTGACAACATCAATAGGATCGGCGCCATCTGTCATTACATACAGTATAGGGTCGCTTATAGTAACATGCTTCATGTCATACGATGCAGTATGTACTCTCTCATCGGCAAGCAGTACTGATTTTAACATATTGAGAAGAGTATGGCTTTCACCTATAATCTCAAGATGCATATCATTATCTGATTTATCAACAATTTTTAATTCCATTAAAAATCTCCTATATTATCAATATTATATACTCAGACTATTCCTGTTCCGTAACCGGCTGCAAGTTTTCGGCTCTGGGTCTTGCCACATGATGGGCATTTCAATTTGTCTTTGCCTTCATCCTTTTGCATGGATGTATGACAAACCGGACAGGATGCTTTCATAACACCCAATTCAGCCCCTGATGTTGAAAGTCGCATATTCCCAAGATCTATAACCTTTCCTTTGACAATGTCAGAAATTCCAAATTCGTTGGACATATCTTTCACATACGCTTCTTTAACATTGGACACGTGTATTGCAGCAGCTGGGGCCTGAAACTCCCTTTCACCTGCTCCTTGAATTCCTCCAAGTCTTAAGAGTACCATAGAATCACGGACATTAAATATCTCACCAACAACAATGTCACCCTCTTTGATCACCGGAGGTGTGGTTGTATTTGGAATTACAGATATGATCCTTCTCTTCTTATTGACACTCACAGTACCGGTAACAAGTGAGAATATATCACTGCCACGAACGAATGTCTCCGAACCTGCCGCAAACTCTTCATTTGTACCTATCATATCACCAGGTAGAACGAACACAGTCTCTTCAGTTACCTCTGGCGTCACATCTTCCCTTTTAAATCTAGTACTATCAGTATTTGTCTTTTGAGTCATTTTATCAGGAGATCTCTGTTCCCTGCGTGCAGATTCTTTCATCACTGTAATAACCTCTTCTATTTCTTCTTCCAATGGTGTTTCCACAGGTGTATCTATAGGTGTTTCCACAGTTTCGTCTTCATCCAACCCTTCAATTTCTTCATCTTCTTCAAATCCTTTTATCTTTCTTCTTGAAGTTTTCTTTCTTATTCTAATAATAATCCCTCTTATCATAATAAAGTTAAATTATAGTGTTAGTAAATAATCACAATTACTAATTCATTCAGCATTTGGACCATTGTCCCATTCATCGCATAATTCGGTATATTTCCACTTCAATCTGTTCCACATCTTTTTTATGGAATTTAAATGTTCGTTTCATTAAGAATGAAGTCTTGTACCACTCTGTAATGACGGCAGGACTAATGAACTTTTGGATAAAATCATAACTTCCACAATTATGGATGGAATATGTGACCTCACTTGTTCTCAATGCAGTTAAAATAAACGGTCTGTCACTCCCCTTTGCCTGTGCTCCAAAAGGCGGATTCATGATCACTGTTTGCGCATTTCCTTTGATGTCTGATATGTCACAGCATTCAAATTCAACATCAACACCCATTTTTGTGGCATTTTTCCTTGCAATCTCCAGCGCCTTTTCATCCGAATCAAAACCAACCACCCTTTTCGCACCAAGCAATTTTGCACCGATCGCAAGTATCCCGGTCCCACATCCAAGATCATACACAGTGTCAACAAGATCTCCTTTCATGTATGCAAAATGCAGAACTTCTGCAGCAAGTATCGCGGGGGTTGCATACTGCTCAAGTCTAACATTGGGTGAATTAAAACCCTCAACTTTTTCGAGTAATATCTCAAGTTTTCGCTGTTTCATCGTATTACTCTACTCCCCCAATATCTCATCGAACACGATGTCGTCCCATTTCCTTTCACCAACTACTATCTCAAATTCCTGTGGCATAAGCATTGGAGCATGGAACCGTCCAACTTCGTCAACCGCCAATCTTGGGCATGCAGTGTTTACAAACGCATCAACCTTAAATTGTAAAAGTTGATCAGGGGTTATCAGGTCCATTGAAAGTATATGTGCAGTCTTGTCATGCTTTTTTGCAAGTTTCTTCAACTGTTCTGCAAGTTCCATGCGATTCTGTCCATTCTTGGTAGACACAATGATCCCAAAAACATTTGCATCATATGATTTTCCAATAACTGCACTTCGCTGGCGCATTATCCGTGTATGGTCTGCTTCACGCACTTCATTCATAAGAGGGTCTGCGATAACCACACGTTTTTTTGTTGCAAGAGTGACACCAAGCGGATGGAAATTTCCACTTCCAATGTAAAGGTACTCGTCGCACTTCTCACCATCTGCACCTTCAACACGTGCTGCTGAAAAATTGCAGCCAAGTACCTGCCCCGGGTATGCAATTTTACTGTCTCCTTTACCGATAAAACATGTTTTGCCATTCTGTTCCAATATCTCTCGCACACCATCCAATTTATGCACATGCTGGACTGTTGTAATCAATCCTATACGCTGTCCACGCAGGCTTTGCAATGCTTTTTTAGTAACGAAAGTCACATCTATATTTGACCGTGCTTCAATGAAATAGACTTTTTCACTCAACTTCGTATCATCAAGTTCAGCATGACCAAAATGGAACATAATGTCTACACTATCTATCAGGGCAGAATCAAGATCACAAGCACCAAAACAGGGATTTCCTGAGATAATGGTTTTTACACCGGTCGCATCTTCGATCGTTGAAGATATCTGTGGCGACCGCCTTTTAAATCCCTCCGGAAACTGGAGCCCAACAATTTTTGCATCGGTTTTGGTTATTATATCTATGACCCGGGCGATCTGAAAATCGAATTCTTCATTACTTTTTACCTGATGCAGCATTATTTGTACTCCATTATTTGTACTCCATTATTTGTACTCCATTATTTGCACTCCATTTTTGTTCACATCGATCTTAACAAGTGTAGTAACATCAATGCCCAATTTCGCCAGTTTGGATGAACCGTCCCCACGTTCGATCACTACAATTATGCCACATATTATCGCACCAATATCCTGCAAGGCATTCACAAGAGCATGAAGTGTTCCTCCGGTGCTGATAACATCATCCACGATAAGTACACGGTCGCCCCTAAATATCCCATTGATATATAACTCTCCATTGGAGTATCCGGTACTCTGTGAAAGTTTCACTTCACCATCAAGTTCGTATTTTCTCTTTCTGATGATCGATAACGGTATACCTGTCTTCAACGAAAGTGCGGTAGCGATCGGGATTCCCATGGCTTCCACTGTGAGTATCCGGTCCACGTCCGTATCCGCAGTCTCCAAGATGTAATCCGAAACTTCTCTGATCAATTCAGGACTGAGTATTGGCACTCCATCAGATATTGGGTGTATGAAATAGTAATATTCCCCTCTTTTTATTATGGGGGCTTTTGTTAGTGATGTTTTCAGTAGGTCAAGCATTGGTTTGAGGTACTCCTCGTTTTTACTTCATGATTGTAAATGTGTATTTTTGTATATAAAAAAGGTGTGAAGAACTTTTGATTTGGACAAATGTTCCAAAAGAGATTGCTTCTTTGTATGATGAACTTCAACAACTATCAGGTAACTATGTTGATAGGATTACTTTTTAGATATCATCTGTTTTGGAGACCTTACCGGAATGTCTGTACGTCCTTCAAAGTGTTTCAAATTCCATGTGACGAATGTTGAACAATTATGTTCTTCTGCCAGATTAAGGATCATTGCATCCATAAAATTCATTCTTAAACTAATCTTTTCAAACGTATTATCAAACAACTGTTCCACAAAGGTTTCAGCAGAGTCATATGAAGTCTGGGGGAATAATACTTTGATGTCATAGACATCAGAAAATCCTTTGAGCAATTTTTTTAAATCTGTTTTATTCAGGTTAAAAGAAGCAATTCCAAGAAGTTCAAACAAATTATATACTGAAGTGCATCGGTCATTTTTGATTTCGTTTAAAAATTGTGTAGTGGAGTCATATCTGTCGTCGTTTTTGAATAGTTTTTCTATCACAAAGATATCCGTATCAATAAATATCATTGTCTTCCCCGAAGCGATGACATAACGCTGTCAACATCGGATCCAAAACGCTCTTTCCATTCATTTCCAGATCTAACTTTGTCCCACAGAAGATCAATTTCTTTTGTAGAGTATTCTCTTTTCAAATGCATCCCTCTCATCTCTTCATGCAAGTATTGTGCTACATCGTTCTTTGCATTCTTTGTACCTATAAAATGTCGTAGTGCATCGATAATTACTTCACTTTTATTTTTGTAATATCCTTTCATGACCAGATTTTCGATATCATTTAGTAATGCTGGCGGCATCCTTAATTGTACTACATTAGTTGTCATACATATTATATTGTATGCGCAATACAAATATTTGTCGATAGACAGTCCGAAAAATAGAATAACTAATCAAGAGATGCTCACTCGAATCTCAGATCTTATACCGCAAAAGCGCTGCAATCCCACCAAGCGCATGCAGTTTTTGCCCGGGTTCGAACTCTGTACTAAAAACCACAATTCTCCCCTGTGTATGTTCAACAGCGATCAGCAATGAATCGATATTTCCTTTTTCGCGCTCAAGTCTGAGCATTTCATCCGCAACTAAAAGCGTCTCAATAGCACCAAAATCAAGAGCCTTTTTCACCTCATCAATACCGTAGGCTGCCTTTCTATCCAGTGCAATCTCCTTTATCAGTTCTTCCATAAGCGACGATTCTCTTGCGATCCGTGACTCTTCCATTATCCGATCCACAGCCCCTCGCCGCAGGACTTCCTGAAAACCGGACATGCCGATGGATGACGTATCCTCCATCAGCATCGTTTCTGCCATCTCAGGTTCCTGAGTCCGAAGATATTTCATGAAATCCTCTTTGGTAAACCCAGGCCCTGCAACCACAATTGATTCGGATCCCGCAGCAGCATTCTTCAACTGTTCAAGTATGCTTTTGAAAAACACCTCGCGCAATGTCCCTTCTCCTTTGCCTGACGATTGCGTGATGTGTGAATATATTTCGATACCGTAGTGTCTAACAAATCCAATATCCGCATCACCTTCCTCAATTGCAACAAGAATCACTTTCGGTCGTTTGGCTGCGGCTTCAGCCTCGTTCACTCTTTCGAGTTGGTCCTTTTTCCATATTTTGTTGATGGACAGGTTCACTCCATCCTCAATGTTCAGTGTATGGTATGAGCCCATATCCATGCCGTGTTCGATCAAGCCATGGACCCGCAGGCGGTTGGAAAATTTATGGAATTCCACATCTTCCACCCTGATGCCAAGCCGCACGGTCTTTTTTTCAACTTTCTCGGGTCGCAGTTTATCGGTCGAACCTTCTGCCTTCCGCTTTGTAACTGAAAAAACAAGGTCGCCTTTTTCAATGATATATTTCAGGTGCCAGAGGTCATCAAGGGTTTCAGGAGTAAGGGCGATCTCACCTTCATTGCCTTTCAAATACCTTTTTGTGACTCTCATAATTGACACCTGGTGGAACTAAAAATGACTGTGTATCATTCTTTAATATCAGATTCACCCGGAGGCAGCATAATGGCAATAAGATCGGGGGACGCGATCTGCTTTACGAACTGCACATCCTTGAGTTCATCAACATAGATGCGTGATATCTTTTTAGATATATCGTTTTGGTTGAACTTTCCGGGAACGATCTCGATAACATGTTTAGCATGCTTTCGCACTGCTGACACCGGTCCACCGATGACCCGCGTCTCTCCTGTAAGTTCAAGTCCGACCGCAACTCCGACCTGCACATCCCTGTAATAATTACGCTCGCCGCGTATGACAAATGAACCTTTGTTCAGGAACTCGCCGGATTCGGGAGTTTTTGACACCTGTTCAGGATTTATCCAGTAACAATCACCACTGAACTGTCCTGATTTCCAGACACTTGAATAAGAAACAACAAATTGTGCAGTTTCCTGCAATGTGGTTTCCGGCACTTCCTTGCCTTCTGTCCTTATAACTGTCATCGGAGCACCGGGTGTTTGGGTATGGAATACGATATCACGTTTTTCCATATATTTACTCACAATTTCTTCATTGGTATCAGCACTTCGCCCACCAACAACAAGGAATCCGTCGGATGACACAAACCACCTGAACCGATCGTACCAGTGTTTCTTGCGTATGACCTTTTGGCGCTTTGATGCTTTTTTCTCTTTATTTTTCATAGCAAGTTTTGTTTGCTCGATAGCAATGAGGGCTCCATTTCGTTTTTTAATAAGTTTTTTCGCCTTTTCGTAATAGACCTGCGCATTTTGTGGAACTGTTTTGCGTATGTCGATCGTCGCATTTGTACCTTCAAGGTCAACAACTATTGTTCCTTCAGCAGAATTTATGCTCACGATCATCTTTGCAGCAGGAAGTGTATCCTTTGCCTGTTTCAGTATTGATTTGATATTATCCCATGAATATCCTTTTTCACGGGCACCGTTTAGAACTTCCAGTAACTCTTCGATCGGCTGGTAATTCGCATATACCTTTTCTGCAATTGTTGTGATTTTGTCTGAATTGGTCTCAAAATCCTTGATCGCAGTCTGTTGCTGTAGCAATCTTCGCTCAAATATGTTTACCTTCTCTTTCTTGACAACTTGTACTTCCTCGACCACGGATTCGGCTGAGAGTTTACCAAAAAACTCATCCAATGCCCCGTTGAATGAGTCGAAATACTGCTTCTGTAAATCGCGGTATTGTTCAAGTTCGAATGGTATCACGTCAAGAGGTTCAAATTCTCCTTTAACCTCTTTTTTGATTATCTGCGGTTTAAGCTCGCCTGACAACAGTGGCGAGAATACATCTTTCAATGAACCATGAATTGCAGAAACATCCTGCGAGGATACGTCTTTAGCAGCCTTGTTTTTATAAACACCACTGCGAAGGCATACCTCTTCTGCCAGCACACCACCGAGATTGAAACGATTTGCAATAGTCCTGACTACATTATCATGCGACGGTGAAAATGCATCTGCAAGTTCGCCTTCACCGGCATCCAGCGGGCTGATCTTTGCTTCGGGATATTCATATATCTCTCCGCTTCGTATCCTTCGTCCCTTGAAAGTAACAGGTTTCATAGGGAGTATGATCTTGCGTTCATTATCAAGCAGTACAATGTTGCCTCGTGAGAACAGTTCTGCAACAAGTATTGTTTCAATACCGCCACGTATGATCCCAAATTCGATTATCCTGTCAAAGTTATACTGTTTTACAAAGGTAATACGCCCGCCGAGTATGTGTTTTCGGAGCAGCATCGGGAAAGAATGCGGCAGTTTTGGACTTGGTCGAATATGTTGGCTCATGTGTGCCCGTTTTCCTGCTTCGATCACAAGATTGTGCCTGCCTCTGCCAAAGAGAAAAAGGCTTATCCGGATCTCATCGGGCACGGGTTGGTATATCTTGCCGATCTTTGCATCGTGTAGTGAGTTTTCCCCTTCGGTAAATTCTGCCACAAGAGCAGCCACATCGGCACTTGTCATTTCTTGTTTCATATTGGGGGTATAATGTTGTGGTTAGACTATAAGGTTTATCCAAGATTTTCAGACGTGTTTTGTTAATGTAAAAAGATATAAGTATACTGCGGTATACTATAGTATAAGATGATATCATGGATGCAACTACTATAAAGATACACAGAGATACAAAATCCCAGCTCGACAACTTCAGGGAATACAAGAATGAAAGTTACGATGAAGTGATCAAAAAGGTCATGTTCATAGCAAAAACATCGGAAACCGAACCTGAGTTAAGCAAAGAAACGATCAAATCTATCAAAGAAGCAAGAGCAAGAATAAGCAAAGGTAATTTCCTGACTGAAGAAGATGCCAAAAAACGGTTGAGTCTGTAAATGTACAGTTTTATATTTGACGAAGAAGCAATCGATTTTCTTAACAAATTGGAGAAAGATCAAAAAGAAAGAATATTCAATAAAATATTGGATACAAAAAATGATCCATTTCATTTTTTTGAAAAACTTAGTGGCAGACCAGAATTCAAATTAAGAGTTGGTTCACATAGAGTCATTGCTGATATCAATCAAAACGATAAGGTTATACAGATACTTCACATAGGTCACAGAAGAAATGTATATAAAAAGTTGTAGTAATATATATGTTACAAAATCAGAACCGCAAAAATGAACGAGAAAACAAAACGATTCGTAAAGTCAAAGTTCCAGGACTATTACCGCACCGCACAGATTCATCTCCCTCCAGATTTCACTTCGCGTGAATGGGGATTCATATTATTTGACGAAATGCCGGAGTTTGTGATGCGCCGCCACAAATCATTTGGATCGAGCGGCGAGTTGCATGATTATCTGTCGGGAATGGTGCCGGCACATGCGTATTATTCTGTTGCGTACTACGAATACCCAAATGCACCAAATATGAAAGAGAAGAACTGGTTGAGTGCTGATCTTATCTTTGACCTTGATGCTGACCACCTGCCGGGTGCACCGAAGTCGTATGCCGATATGCTGGAACATGTAAAACAGGAATCATTCAAATTGTATGGGTTCCTGAACAACGATTTTGGTTTTGCTGAAGAAGACATACATATAGTATTCTCGGGTGGGCGTGGTTATCATTTTCATATCAGCACACCTGCTGTTCGCTTACTTGGAAGTGCAGAGCGGCGTGAGATCGTGGATTATGTTAGCAGTACAGGTCTTGAAGTTAACCGTTTCTTTGGCAAGAAAGGAGTAAGTGGTGATGCAGGGCGAGAGAGTGCAGAGGTTTTCGTACTGCCTTCTGAAGATGAGGGGGGCTGGGGTGGACGGATCAACCGAT
>JAHYJJ010000028.1:0-14275 GCA_019429165.1 Methanosarcinaceae archaeon
AGCATTGCTTATGTGCCGTGCGAGCGGAATGGGGATTTGTCAGCAGGTGTGCGGGCGGGGTGCTTTTTAAAATATTCACGTGTTTTTAAGTTAGGGTTTGAAGGATGTTTACTATAGTTACATTTCAGATGTAAAATATTCGTCAAAAAAATGTATTGCTCAGACATAGTTACAATGTTGTTTCATAAATCTCAAAAATTCCACAGGAAAACTATTAAAACCATTACTACTTTGGAAAACCCACAATCAAGAAAATGCTCACTTTGTTCGCATTAACTTGGATTACATAATCTTATAGATTATATACAACAAGAAAATGCTCACTTTGTTCGCATTAACTTGGATTACATAATCTTATAGATTATATACAACAAGAAAATGCTCACTTCGTTCACATTAACTTGGACTACATAATCTTATAGATTATATACAACGATAAAATTCTCCCCTAAGGTCGAATTAACTCAACGTACATAATTTTACAAATTATATACATTAAAAATGGAGATACCCAAATGTCCTTCCACGTAATGATAATCCCTACATTAGGCTGCCCATCCAATTGTGAATACTGCTGGAGTTCCGAGGAAAATTCTCCGGTGATGACCGATGAGACCGTTGAAGATATAGTTAAATGGCTTCAAAACTTCCGCAAAGAACCGGTTACTTTTACCTTCCATGGCGGGGAACCGCTGCTGGCTGGTGCGGACTTTTTCCGAAAAGCTCTGCCGACACTGGCTGATGGGTTGCATGAACAGGGAATTGCTTTTGCTTTGCAGACGAACCTGTGGAAAATGACACCTGAGATCGCACAGATACTGGCAAAATATAATATACCGATCGGTTCCAGTCTGGATGGTCCAAAGGAACTCACCAATTTCCAGAGAGGAGAGGGATACTACGACAAGACCATGGCAGGATATGAGATCGCAAAAGCCAATGGTCTCAATGTTAGTTTCATCTGTACCTTTACATCCCATTCAGTAAAATTCAAAGAAGATATTTTCAAATTTTTCCTTGATAATGGTTTAAATCTTAAATTACATCCAGCACTACCATCCTTACGTGATGATAACCCTGAAAAATGGGCACTTCCTCCTGAAGAATATGGGGAATTGTTAGTTTACCTCCTTGACCAATACCTGAAAAACCTGAACCGCATACAAATGATGAACATTGACAACCTCTGTCAATGTTATTTCGGTGGCAGAGGCACAGTATGTACTTTCGTAGATTGTATGGGAGATACTTTCGCAGTAGGACCAGATGGTAGCATATACCCTTGCTATCGTTTCGTAGGCATGCCAAAATACGTAATGGGTAATGTTCGCGACCAGCCCACCGTAGAAGATCTTGCAAAGTCTGAGCCATGGAAACTCATGTTCCAGTTCAAAGACTACGTGGACAAGGCATGCGGAGATTGCACACACATCAAATACTGTAGAGGCGGATGCCCCTACAATGCCATAGCCCCCACCGAAGGTGAAGTAAAAGGCGTTGACCCACACTGCATCGCATACAAGAGGATATTCGAAGAGATCGTAGATCAGGCAAACGAGGAACTATTTGGCGGCTCCGCCGGCTCAGGCCCTGCGATGTTTGGTTTTGGAGGAGGAGCCCCATCTGCACCGAGTGGAAAAGCAGGAATAATGGATATTGTACGTAAACACTCCACACCGGATGAAGTGCAGTATTAGCAGTAACAATGGCAGTAATGGTAAGCATAAGCGGTAAGCCTACTTCCTAATTTTATTCCAATCATAATTCCATATTTGCAATTAGCCCTAATTGAAAACAAGAAAATGCTCACTTTGTTCGCATTGACTTGGACTACATAATCTTATAGATTATATACTACAAGAAAATGCTCACTTTGTTCGCATTGACTTGGACTACATAATCTTATAGATTATATACTACAAGAAAATGGCATGCAATCCGATTGCAGTGCCGTTAATTAATATTTTTACACAAAATAATTATTCCATCATGAGCCGTGTCAAACTGCTCCTTGCCCATGATATCTCATCATGCGACAGTGATATTTCAATCCCGTTGCTTGATATCTTAATACTGTCCCCGCCAACTGTGCCAATAACAGTTGCAGAAACATCTTTTAACATCGCCAGAACAGCATTTGGTTCTGAAGTTGTAAGTATTGCACACGCTTGTGATTCAGAGAAAAACACATCATCTGCACGAAGATCGCCACCTATGGCACTCACATCGACCTGTGCACCTTTTGTGCCACACATCTCACAAAGCGCCACAGCCAGTCCGCCAAGTGATACATCGTGTGCAGCAGTGATCTTTCCACTTCTGACAACATCAATGACCTTATCAACGATCTCACTGGCATTGTCAGGGACTGTCGGAACATGTCCGGTTGTTCCCTTGTCAATGATACTATAGTATTCCGAACCACCGAGTTCATCGCGGATATCGCCTATAAATATCACTGTATCGCCTTCATTAACAAAAGTTGCAGATGGAGCGATATTAATATCGTCCACGACCCCGACCATACCTATGGATGGAGTTGGCAGGATCGCTGTATTGAACTCTCCACTCTCATTATAAAGTGAAACATTGCCACCAACGACTGGAATTTCCAGTTCACGCGCGCCGTCACCAAGTCCAAGTATTCCGTGTTTGAACTGCCAGTAGATGTCCGGTCTTTCAGGATTTCCAAAATTAAGGCAGTCAACAATTGCCACTCCTCGTGCGCCTTTTACTGCAAGGTTCATGGCATTTTCATAAATAGTACCCTTTGCCCCCTCATACGGGTCAAGCAAAGTGTGGTGCGGGTTGCAGCCACATGAAAGCGCAAGTCCTGTCGTGTCTGTTATTCGTAGCACTCCTGCATCTTCGCCCGGTTTTACAACAGTCCTAACCTGAACTTCATGGTCGTACTGCCTGTATATCCAATCCTTTGATGCAACGTTGTGTGATGAAAGGACATCCAGAACTGCCTGTTTCAAATCAGCAGGGAGTGCAGGCTTTTCACCGATCTCACGTGGTTTTGGTTCCTCAGACGGACGCTCGAAGGTTGGAGCACCCTCATTTAAGAACATAATAGGCATGTCTGCCACGATCTTGCCTTCAAACTCAACAGTGTAATATTTCCTCTCTGTCAATTCCCCGATCACACTTACATTAAGGTCGTACTTTTTAGCAATCTCAAATACAGCATCAACATCACCGGGTTCAACTTCCAGAACCATACGTTCTTGTGATTCAGCGATAAGGATCTCGTATGGGGTCATGTTGGTTTCACGAAGTATCACATTATCAGCAATTATATGGATGCCCAGTTTTCCTTTTGATGCCATCTCAGAACTCGCACCTGCAAGCCCTGCTGCACCAAGGTCCCTGCATGCCTTTACATAACCTCTTTTGATGACCTCAAGGGTGGCTTCGATCACAAGTTTTTCTGTGAACGGATCTCCTACCTGAATACTTGGACGGTCTTCTGCTTCTGCACTTTCTGAGAGGTCACGCGATGCAAATGATGCGCCACCCAAACCGTCACGGCCTGTTGTAGAACCCATAAGTATGACCTTGTTACCCGCTTTTTGTGCACATGCGGTCACAACATTTTCTTCGCGCGCCAGTCCTATGCAGACCACGTTTACAAGTGGGTTTCCACTATAAGATTTGTCAAAAAACGTCTCACCACGCACGACAGGCACGCCAATGCAGTTTCCGTATCCTGCAATGCCTTCGATGATATGCTCGAAAAGGTAAAGGTTTTTGGGGCTGTCAAGCGGTCCAAAGTACAAGGGATCCATTAATGCAATTGGGCGTGCGCCCATTGAAATGATGTCGCGCACAATACCACCAACTCCGGTGGCTGAGCCGTTATAGGGATCAACATACGAAGGATGGTTGTGACTTTCCATGCCGATGGCAAGCACCCAGCCGTCCCCTATACTGACAATGGCTGCATCATCGCCGGGACCTATTATAACGCGGTCACCTGTTGTTGTAAAAGTCCGAAGCAGCGGTGCACTTGAACGGTATGAACAGTGCTCGCTCCACAAATTCAAAAAACAGCCCTGTTCAACCAGATTCGGTTCTCTTCCCATCTCTTTTGTTATGATATTTAGGTCATCTTCAGGTAACATTAATGCGCCTCGTATTGATTAGAAAAATATGATTGGTATTGATACCAATAAAAGCATCTGTAGTTAAATAAACATTTCTTTGTTGTTGTAATGGTGCGTAGCAGCATTACATCGATTTAGTTTTACTTATTCGTACTCCTTACTAAACATGAAACGAAACCTGCGCCCCAACCGACATGTCGTTACTTGATATTGTTCCATCCGGCATCTCAATAATATACTTAATCTTTTCTCCGGATGACGCCCTGCCAATCCATGGACTTAGTTTAGCAGTCCTTGTAATCGTTTTTGATTCGTCCAGAAACAGCACATCGATAGGGAATCCGACAAAAAGCATGTGAAGAGAAACTCTTTTTGATTTTCGCATTTCAAAGACCAGAGCATAGTTGTTCTGTATGTTTTTGCGAAACATCAACCCGCGGGTCTGGCTAACTATACTACGCGCAAATTCCACATCTGATGCAATGATTTTACCATTAGATTTTAATAGCATTGTTGATTACTCTTGTATATCTTTATAATTAATTTACGTTAAATATGCGTAACAAGATACATAATAACATCGGAGGATAAACCCAAAAATGAGTTCAGAAATGTGCCACGTCTGCGGATTGCCATCAGAATTGTGCATCTGCGAAGAAGTAGCAAAAGAGCAACAGCGAATTATTGTTAAAGTAAACAGACGAAGATATGGAAAGGAAGTTACGGTTGTTGATGGGTTTGATGCCCATGAGATCGACCTTCATGAACTATCTACGTATCTGAAATCAAAATTCGCATGCGGCGGTACTGTAAAAGGAAATACTGTTGAATTGCAGGGCAATCATCTTTCGCGTATGAAGGCTGTGCTTGTTGCAAAAGGATTCTCTCCGGATCAAATAAAAGATTAAAAAGTTTACAATCTTTTGGGCTTGTGTGTATAATCAGATGATTTGCCACAATCTTTTTTTGAAATAAATGGATTAATGTGGACTCAATAGTTGTACATGGTATCACATTAATGTATATATCACAATAGTTACATATTTATTAGAGACTAAATAAATTCAGTTGATAACATGAAACGAATATACATGGACCATGGCGCTACTACTTCGGTCGATCCGCTGGTAGTTGATGCCATGTTACCTTATTTTACAGAGATGTTTGGCAATGCATCCAGCCTGCATTCATTCGGGCAGGAAGCAGCCAGTGCACTTGAACAAGCCCGCCAGCAGGTTGCAAATTCAATCGGTGCTAAACCCGAGGAGATAATATTCACATCAGGCGGAACTGAATCAGACAATCTTGCGATCAAAGGCATTGCATATCGTAATTCAAAGAAAGGTAAACACATTATTACTTCAACCATCGAACATCCTGCAATATTAAATGCATGTGCTTATCTCGAAAAAGAAGGGTTTGAAGTAACATACGTTGCAGTGGACAGTGATGGTATAATCAATATGGATGAACTCAAAAAAGCCATCCGTGATGATACGATACTTATCAGTGTTATGCATGCCAACAATGAGATCGGTACAATTCAACCAATTTCGGATATCAGTGAAATCGCAAAAGAAAAAAGCATATGCCTTCACACAGACGCTGTGCAGTCCCTTGGCAAGATCCCTGTCAACGTGGACGAACTTGGGGTGGATTTGTTGTCAATGTCATCCCACAAGATACACGGTCCAAAAGGAGTGGGTGCGTTGTATGTAAGAAAAGGCACGCCTTTGCAGGCGCTTGCCCACGGTGGAAGCCATGAACGACACATGCGTGCAGGTACCGAGAACATTTCAGGAATTGTAGGTTTTGCAAAAGCGGTCTCTCTTTCAGACGAACGTTTTGTTGATGATGCAAAGCACATGACAATACTTCGTGACTCACTCATCGAGAAAGTGATGGATTCGATCGAAGACGTGGCACTCAGCGGACATCCAACAAAACGACTTCCAAATAACATCAATCTCAGATTCAGTTTCATAGAAGGTGAATCAATGCTCCTGTTCCTTAATATGAAAGGAATAGCAATATCAACGGGATCGGCGTGTTCTTCAAAATCGCTTGAACCATCCCATGTTCTGACCGCCCTGGGACTCAGACCTGAAGATTCACACGGCTCACTTCGGATAACACTGGGAAAAGACAATACACAGGAAGAAGTGGATTACGTAGTCGATGCGCTTGTGGAAGTCGTCGGAAGGCTTCGGGCGATGTCACCAATTGCAGGAAAAATGAAACTCAACTGATCAACGTTTTTAATGGTACCCAAACACATAGATTAACAGGCAGGTAAAAAATGTACAATGAAAAAGTGATGGATCATTTCTCAAATCCGCGTAATGTCGGGGAGATCGAGGATGCGGATGGTGTTGGAGAGGTAGGAAATCCAACCTGCGGGGATATGATGAACATCTACATTAAGGTAGAGGATGGAATCCTCACAGATGTTAAATTCAAAACGTTTGGCTGCGGTGCGGCAATTGCCACATCCAGTATGGTAACAGAATTGGCGATCGGAAAAACAATAGAGGAAGCGCTTGAGATAACACGCAACAATGTTGCAGAGGAACTTGGCGGGCTTCCGCAGGTTAAAATGCACTGTTCAAACCTTGCTGCTGACGCACTTCATGCTGCGATCGAAGATTATAAGAAAAAACAAAACATTAAAACGTAAGCAGTTTTAATTTATTTAATATATAAAAAATGGAGCCGTTTTTATGAAAACTCCCTGCGAAATAATGGTACAGAAAGTCCTGCCTGCGATTCGGGCAGAACTTGCACGCGATATGATGATCGAACACAACTGTACACAGCAAAAAGTTGCAGAGACCCTGGGACTCTCAAGAGCCGCAGTATCACAATATGTCAGTGAAAAACGTGGTGCTGAAATTGATTTTTCAGAAGAGACAAAAGTGGTCATTAGTAATTTAGCAGCAGGATTGCTTGAAGATATCTCTACAAAGGACAAGATTACAGGCATGTGTAATGCATGCAGATTTGTTCAAAGATCTGGTTGGTTATATAAGAACGATCCGAGTGTGGAATACTGTGATGTTTGCGGGGAAGACGAATAACATTGCGACAAAATCTCTGTATCAAATGTAAGGGAAAAGGACTCTGCGGTCGTCCAACCTGTCCCATACTTAAAAAATTCAAGTCAATTGAATCGATCTCTTCTAAGATCAACATTAATTTTAAATCAAGTGATTCTATTTTTGGAGCATCCCCGCCCGCTGTTTTTGTAGGACGATATGGTTACCCGTCCGTATCTGCCGGTCCAATGATCCCACCGTTTGTGAGCGGAAATGATGCCATGGCTTTAGAGGACCCAAAAGAATGGCTAAAGATTGGGATCGAGGATATAATCTCCGCACGTTCGCAACTTGTAAGAGCCAATACCAAAGTGAATGTAAAAGATGCCAATTCGCATGACAATCCTCTTCTTTTAAAATCACAGGAACTTGCTCTGTCTAAAAAACCGATCGATACGGAAGCATGGTTTACCAAACCGATAAAAAACGAACTCAAATTCGATGGTGTATTGACACCAATGGGGCCATCAGGTACAATGAAGAATTTTGAGATCACAGAGAACCCTAAAGTCCCAACTAAAGTGGATTACCTCGTATATGATACAGATGCGCTGGCAAAGGATGTTATTTCAGAACTGCGCACCGGAAATGTCCCGAACGAACACATTACAAGGCTGCTGTCGATCGGATTGTTGGGGAGGGAACGCCGTCTTGTCCCGACACGCTGGTCGATCACAGCAGTTGATGACATGGCAGGCAAGGACCATCTGCAATCTATCAGGGACTACCGGCAGATAGAAGATATCACGCTGTTTAGCGGAGAGAGTTTTGGGAACCATTTTGAGATACTTTTTATTCCGCGCAGTTTTTCGTATGAACTTATCGAGACATGGCTGCCAAGGACAGTGTGGTCAGGGGACACGGCATGGGTCGGGGCAGACCACGAAGGGATCGATGGAAAGAAAGGATATTCATCACTTGCAGGCGGATACTATGCAGCACGACTGGGCGCGCTTGAATATCTCGATAGAATAAAAAGACAGGCAGCCGTGTTCATGGTACGCGAGATCAGGCCTGATTACTGGGCACCGCTCGGAGTGTGGGTGGTTCGCGAAGCAGCACGTCAGGCTCTTAAAAACACACCGCAAAAGTTTGACTCAATCGAAATGGCACTTGTGGACATGTCCACGCGCCTGCGGACACCGTATGCGGACTGGGTGGAAAAAGCGGTGATGCTATCAAATATAAGGCATCAGCGGACACTTGATTCGTTCTTTTAGTATAATCTACATTTCGATATAGATATTATTTACCTATATATATATTATTTATTTATATAGATATTATTTACCTATATATATGTTATTTACCTATATATATATATATATTATTTAACTATATAGATTTTATATATCTATATAGAATAATAGAAAAACCTTTATCTCTAATTGAACACATTTGCGATTTGAAATGACATTCAAAGGAGATATATAATAATGGATTTTTTTGATCCAATGGTAATTGCACTTGTTATTGCAGGATTATACATGGCGTGGAACATTGGCGCAAATGATCTTGCTAATGCAATGGGGACGTCTGTGGGAAGTGGGGCGCTGTCTATTAAACAGGTCATTATTGTAGCAGGAGTTTTCGAATTTGCAGGAGCTGTGTTCTTCGGTAAAAGAGTAACTTCTACAATTGCAAAAAACATCATACCGATAGACGCGATCAAACTCGTTGACCCTCATCTTGTTGTAGTAGGTATGCTTGCAGCAATACTTGCAGCAGGATTCTGGATCACTTTTGCAACGTTTTACAACCTGCCAGTATCAACCTCACATTCCATAGTTGGTGCGGTGTTGGGTTTTGGCCTGGTTGCGGCATATAATGGAATAATATCATATGCTGATATTCACTGGATAGTGCTTGTTAAGATCGTTGGTAGTTGGCTTTTATCACCGTTGCTTGGAGCAGCATTGGCATATTTGATATTCATGTTGATCAAGATTTTGATATTGCAAAAAGCAGACAATCCATATTCTATTGAGAAGAAATTTGTGATTTTCCAGGTCTTTACTGCATGTTATATCGCATTCGCACATGGTTCCAACGATGTGGCAAATGCGGTTGGTCCACTATCGGCAGCCATGAGTACTCTTGGATTGACTGATGGTACAGTTCCATTATGGATACTGGTTGTTGGGGGAGTTGGGATGGTTGTCGGTCTTGCCACATGGGGCTATCGTGTGATCGAGACAATTGGAACAAAGATAACAGAACTTACTCCGACAAGAGGATTTGCAGCACAATTTGCAACTGCGACTGTTGTTATCATGCACAGTTACAGTTCACTTCCAATATCGACCACACATACCCTTGTGGGGTCGGTTATTGGTGTGGGTCTTGCAGGCGGTCTTGCGGCGGTTGATTTAAGTGTTATTGGAAAGATAATATCATCCTGGATAATAACTGTCCCTGTTGCAGCGATTACGGCTGCGCTGATATTCACAGGGCTTATGGGGATTGGAATATGATGAGAAGACAATACATTCGTTCAGTGCTTAGCGTATTTGCAGAATCGCCTTTCAGACCTTTGCACATGCATGCAGAAAAAGGTGCAGATGCGGTTCGAAAATTGAGTGAAGCAATTGATGCATACTGCGCAGGCGATATGGCACGCGTAGAGGAATTGAGCCGTGAGATCGATGATGTTGAACATAAGGCAGATGTCATAAAACAGACTATACGTTCACAATTGAAATCCTCCATAATGCTGCCTGTAAATGCAGATGATCTTCTGGATTTCTTGAAACCTCAAGATGCCATCCCTGACCGTGCACAGGATGTTGCGTA
Source organism: Methanosarcinaceae archaeon (assembly GCA_019429165.1). Classification (GTDB taxonomy): domain Archaea; phylum Halobacteriota; class Methanosarcinia; order Methanosarcinales; family Methanosarcinaceae; genus Methanovorans. Next base: position 9,998 of record JAHYJJ010000028.1, read on the forward strand.
TTGGTTGACATTGCGTAAATGCGAACTTCCAGACGTGATAAGGGACGGGATTTTGGAGTTGATGTTAAAAACTGCCGAAACTGTTGAAATGTATGAGACTCTGGTCGATAAATTAAGCGAACTGCTTGAGACTTCGTTCAGTAAAAAAGAGGTCAAACAAACACTGGCAATTGTTCCACAAGTAGAAGAACTGGAACATGAGGTAGATGTTATCGAAACCGGTCTTGTAAAGATTATTTTCAATCATGAGGATATTCTTGGCGGTGCAGGCGTCTACCACCTTGCAGAACTCGTAAAATCTATCGGGGATATAGCTGACAAATCAGAACATGCGGCAGATCGATTGAGAACAATGATACTTAGAAGATAGTATATATACACATTAGAAAATATAAACACGGAATCCTGCCTCAGTGCAGGTTCTTATCTTCATTCAACGCACCCAGCATCTCAATAATCGAATATGCTGCACGCGTTACTCCCATACTTCTCTTGTCCGCATCCGTTCCTGCGACGTATAGGTTTTTGATCGGTGAACGGACATCTGCGAATTTTCCACTAATAGTAACAGCTGCTTTTTCAGGAATAGTGATCTGATTATGCTCCATCTCTACATGTTTCTCTATCAATGGATGGGCGCGGTAAATCGTGTCATACGCTTTCTTTATCTCTGATTCCACGGTTTTATTCTCATCGATCACAAAAACAAATCCTACAAGTTGTTTTTCTTTTGGTGCGAGTGATTTATCATAATTGCTGATAGGCATTGCCCAGTATGGGGTATCCTTGAACCATATCTCTGAACCAATATAATTGAACTCATCCATTTTTTGATCAAGACCTAACCATGCAGTCAGACTTTTGGTCTGGACAATTCCGGCAAGGTCATCAATGTATGATCTTGGCAGGTCTTCAACAATATCAGGCAGATCTTTTGCAAAACCTGTGTAGATCACAATATTTGCATAGTATGCCTGATCCGTTTCCACACCTGTGACCCTTCCCTCATTAGTTATAATTCGTTTGACTTCGCTATTTGTCTGGATCTCAACCGTATCTGGAAGAGAGTGGAGGACTGAATTCAATACAGATTTGAGCCCTTTACGAGGATAACCTTGAGATTTAGCAGTTTCAGTACTGATGGCAAATCTGCTTATTGACATAAGTGGATTTGAGACTGTACTTTTGATAGGATTTTCCAATACCCCCACCAACTTTGACCCCAAAGATGTGCGGAGATTAGAACGCAATATGGACTTAAGAATGGATTCGGCATGTTGTGGTTTTTCTTTCGGACCCACAATGCTTTCAAATTGTTCCTGTGTGACACTGTCACGTACAAAACTACTGCCTGTCAACATCCTGTGAACAGATGTTTCCTTCATTGATTTTCCTGACAGGAAATATGATATTGCATCAACAAAATCATATGTGTCCTTTGACAGGTTATTTGGCAATGCATCATAAGCAGACTGTTTGGATAAATTAACTCCAAAAGTGGATAGCGTAAGGGCTTTTGTGATAGCCTGCGACAGTACTAACCTGTCCTTTGTAGGCAGCATGTCGAATGTTACGAAATCTTTCAAGTTCGATGGAACCTTCTGGAAACTATTTTCCGTCCTGATGTGATAGTTTCCGTAATTCTCAAACACAGGTATGTAATCAAAATAGTTATCCATCAACATCTTCAGTGGTCCGACTGCAAGATGTGTTATGGCATGGGCACCGGTATCCACTTGAAAACCGTCAACCGTATAACTATTGCAGTTACCACCGACATGCTCAGATTTTTCAAGAATCAGCACTTTTTTGCCGTGTTTTGACAATGTGAGCGCAGCCAACAGTCCGCTTATACCTGCGCCTACAACAATTACGTCATACTTATCCATTTTTAATTCCACTTATAGTATGTAGAGGTCACTTAAATATCTCAGGTACAATACGTCTTGCAACTTCTTCATAGGCTTTTGAGAGGTTACCCTTGTTTTGTCTGAATAGATCTTTATCAAGCGATTCTCCTGTTTCCTTGTCCCAGAATCGGCAGGTATCACAGGATATCTCATCGGCAAGTAAGATCTCACCGTCCTTGCGACCAAACTCAAGTTTAAAGTCAGGTAGCAGGATTCCCCTCTCATCCAGATAATCAACAAGTATCTTGTTAATTTTAAGTGCGATATTGCGAATATGTTCGATCTCCTCATAGGTCGAGATCCCAAGAGCCACTGCGATATCATCATTTAGCATTGGGTCGCCGTATTCATCGCTTTTATAGTCAAATGCAATAATAGGTTTTTCAAAGCGTGTTCCTTCCTTTACAGGATATTTTCTTGTCATTGAACCAGCAGCAATATTTCGTACAATGACTTCAAGTTTTACGATCTCAACTGCTTTAACAAGCATTTCTGTATCTGATACCATTTCAATCAGATGGGTCTTGATGCCTTTTGCTTCGAGCATTTCGTATATTTTTCGTGTAATTTGGGCATTGTAGTACCCTTTATTTGCAACTTCACTTTTCTTCTTGCCATCAAATGCTGTCAGGCTGTCTCGAAAATGTGAGATCAACTTTGTAGGGTCATCGGTCTTATAGATCGTTTTCGCCTTTCCGGTGTACAATTGTTCCATTTTCATTTGAATATTCCTCAATTTATATGGGGATTACACTTTACTAATTATAATATGTCTTAATAAATGTATCACATGAATTGGGTTATCAATGATTTTACAAAATGCGAACTATTACAAAATATTATAAGCCATTACTTCATTACTTAATTAAGGTGATCTGATGGAACATGAACTTATGCGCATCGGCGTGTCGTTGCCCGATAATCTTTTGGCAAAGTTTGATATGATCATAGAAAAGCGCGGATACTCATCACGTTCAGAAGGTATCAGGGATGCAATAAGGAATTACATAACCCATTATGAATGGATGAGCGATGTCAAAGGACGGCGTGTAGGTACGATATCTTTGATATACGATCACACAAAACGAGGACTTGCAAACGCACTTGCAGATGCCCAACATGATTATATTGATATTATCAAGTCATCCATACATCTTCATCTTGATCACAAGAACTGTCTTGAAGTCATCATACTAGATGGAGAGGGTGCGGATGTAAAAGCCGTTGCTGAGCGGATTATGTCCCTCAAAGGCGTAAAATATGTGAAACTTAATACTGCACCACCGGCAGATAAGATCTGAAATTGATGCCATATTAAATGTTTTTGAATTCTTTTTCAAACTATACAATTTATAGAATTATACTAAGCCTTATCTATTTTTTGTAACTTATATATATCATGACTGCTTTATATAATATATGAGAAAGGGTGAACCATTTCAACGAGTTGAAATTTCAAACGCAGAGTACGAACAACGTAAAGTTGCTGAGCCGAAAACCAAGTCTGAAGATCTGGATTGAAGAAGAGGTCGAAAAGAAACGGTATGCAGGTTTTGGAAAAACTATTGTTTTTACTGATATGCATGCCTGGCATTCCAAGAAGATTGCACAAACTTACAATCAAAAGTATCTTGTGGAGGATGATTTTAAGTTACTGAATGATATGCTTCTTGTCCCCGTTGGGCCAATCAATCACCATACGGATTTCAATATTAGGACACACATTTTTTTGTGTATTACAGGGATGATTTTTTACAGGTATTTGGCATGGAAATGTAAACATCTTGGATTAAGTCTCAGACAACTTGTTGATGAATTGGATGAGATACGTATTGCTCTTGCGCAAGAGAAGTCAGGGGTAAATGTTGAGATGGTTAGTGAATAGATGGGGGCAAAGCAAGCCAAATTATTCTCTCTGCTGGATTTGGGGAAATTTATCAATTACTAAATAAATCGATAGCAAGAGGATTTATCTTTTGATAGGCCATACATTAGATGGGTTGCTTGCTATTGTTTTTAAGGACATCTTTGAAAGTCAAGTTTGACTCAGGAATGTACATAAAACAAGATCAAATGTACTTGTTCAGGTCATTTTGATGCCGAGTTAATCCGCCGCAGGCGGCATATCCCTACATTATCGATAAAATTCTTATCTTTTCACATTTAATTAACAAAATGATATTTGTTTCATTATTTTTGACGCCGAAACAATCCACAGTAGGAGACGCGTTCCTTTATAAACAAGAAAATGCTCACTTCGTTCGCATTAACTTGGACTACATAATCTTATAGATTATAGAGGCTGTCCAACAATCCAAAATCACAGATAAAAGAAGGACAAATATGGCTTTAAATCAATAAATAAGGT
>JAHYJJ010000029.1:0-13939 GCA_019429165.1 Methanosarcinaceae archaeon
AATTGATATGTAGATTTATCAATAACTGAATTGATATGTAGATTTATCAATAACTGAATTGATATGTAGATTTATCAATAACTGAATTGATATGTATATTTATAAATAACTGAATTGATATGTATATTTATCAATAACTTTATACATGCGCAGGCGGTTTGATGACTAAACTATTTACTGAATATAAAATGCAAATAATCAAATTTAATACAATTTATATGTGATCTACCATGAGTAAAAAATTTGACTACGTTGAACTTGGGTTAAAGTGTGGACTTGAAATTCACCAGCAATTGGATTCAAAAGAGAAATTGTTCTGTGATAGTCCAACAAAAATACGTAACACGGATGAGTCGAACTTTGAGTTTTTCAGATACCTGCGTCCAACTGCAAGTGAAATGGGTGAGACTGACCGCGCGGCATTGGAGCAGACAAAGGTAAAACGTAAGTATGTTTACAAAGCGTATGATACGACCTGTCTGGTTGAGAATGATGATGAGCCGCCTCGTGAGTTGAACAAGGAAGCGCTTGATATTGCACTTTCCATTACTAAACTTTTCAATATGCACCCGGTTGACCAATTGCACATGATGCGAAAGATCGTGGTTGACGGGTCCAATACATCCGGTTTTCAGAGAACTGCATTCCTTGCCAATGGTGGATATCTTGAAACATCGGAGGGAAAAGTCGGTGTGGATGTCTTGTGTCTGGAAGAAGAGGCTGCCCAGAAGATCGAAGAAGTTGGGGATTCGGTAATCTATTCACTTGATCGTCTTGGTATTCCGCTTGTTGAGATCGGAACTGCGCCGGATATTGTGTCGCCTGCTCATGCAAAGGAAACTGCGAAGCAGATCGGTATGTTTTTACGTTCGACAGGCCGGGTCAAACGAGGATTGGGTACGATCAGGCAGGATGTTAATATTTCTATAGCAAGAGGTGCTCGTGTTGAGGCTAAAGGTGTGCAGGCCCTTGACCTTATTGAGACTATTGTTGAGAATGAGGTTGAGCGGCAGGTAAACCTTCTTGCGATCATGGATGAACTTGTCCAGAGAGGTGCATCCGTTTGTGATGAAGTGTTCGATGTCACGGATGTTTTCAAGAATACACAATCAAAGGTCATCAAAAAATCACTCTATAAAGGAAAAGTGCTTGCAGTGCTTCTTCCGAAATTTGAGGGGCAAATTGGCAGGGAGATTCAGTCTGGTCGACGGCTTGGGACTGAGTTTTCAGACCGTGCGAAAACATCAGGTGTTGGCGGTATATTCCATACTGATGAACTTCCAAGTTATGGCATTACTGAGGAAGAGGTCGAATCTCTTCGTAATGCAGTTTGTGCACAGGACGGCGATGCAGTTGTTATGGTTGCTGATGTGGAAAAACGTGCGCGTGGTGCTATGAAAGCCGTTATCATACGTGCAAAGGAGTCACTTGAATTTGTGCCTGAGGAAACGCGCCGAGCACTTCCTGATGGAAATACTGCGTATATGCGTCCTCTTCCCGGTGCTGCGAGGATGTATCCTGAAACGGATGTACCTCAAGTTGAAATTTCTGCAGATTACTTTGGATCTATCGAGATCCCCGAGTTGTTGACAGAACGTGCAAAAAGATTTGAAAACGAGTTTGGTCTGAATCAGGAATTTGCAGACAGTATCGTATATTCAAAAGACCTGCCATTGTTCGAGGATCTTGTCGCGCGATTTGCAGATGATCCTATTGTAAGTGCTACTCTGATAGTTCGCACATTAACTGGCACAGTTTCTGAACTAAAACGAGATGGTGTGGCAGTAGAACATATTATGTATGAACATTTCATACAAATATTTGATCTTGTTTCAAACGGTGCCATCGCAAAAGAGGGAATCGAAAAGTTGCTGCGCGCATTTGCAGAAGATCCCACCATGAGTGCAGAAGATGCAGTTTCCAACATGGGACTTGGTAGCATTGATATAACGCAGATAGAGGAGTTCATTGAAGGAGTTGTCAATGACCGCCAGGATTTTGTTAAAGAAAAAGGTATGGCTGCGGTTGGGCCTTTGATGGGTGTCGTCATGGGAGAGTTCAGAGGAAAGGTTGATGGTAAAGTTCTAAGCCAGACTTTGAATCAAAAGATAAAAGAGCTTCTTGCTACATAATATTATATATTTATAATAATATTATATAATTATGACATTAAAAGAGAACTTTACTGGAATATCTTTTTTGCATTATACCTTTATTATTTTATTTGCTGTTATACTACTGTCTTCTGTGGCAAGTGCGGTTGTTGTCGTTGAAACCGTGCAGATTACAAATGGTGTTAATCAAGGTGCTCCTGCATGGAGTCATGATGGGAATAAGATCGTATTTTCATCTGGTCAAGCTATATGGGTTATGAATGCTGACGGTTCTAATCAAAAACAGGTGTTCAACAGTGTGGTTTGGGATGGGGAGCCCTGTTTTAATGCTGATGGTTCCAAGATATATTTTGCATCTGAATATGTGAGCCCAATTTATTCAAAATTCATTAGCATTCATGTGGTGGATTCAGATGGTTACAACAGAGTTCAGTTGACTAAGAATGCAGAAATGCGGGCACCTGCGGTGAGTCCTGATGGTTCTACTGTTGCATACATCTCAAAATTGTCGGGTAGTTATGATATCTGGACAATGGATGCCAATGGCTCGAACAATGTGCGGCTAACAGATGCTCCTGCGGATGAATTCGCACCTGCGTGGAGTCCCGATGGCAAAAGTATCGTTTATTCATCAGAAGGGGATATCTGGACAACCGATCGTAATGGAATTCTAATTAAACAGTTGACAGATGATGAATTCAACAATGCTGATCCTTTCTTTAGCCCGGATGGTTCTAAGATCGTTTTTGGCTCTGATCGCAGTGGAACTTCTGATATTTGGTTAATGAATTCTAATGGTACTGGCACTCTTCAGATAACCTCGGATTTTTCTGAACAGAAAAATCCTGCATGGTCACCTGATGGTGAAAAGATAGTGTATGTTTCAAATGAAAATGGGAATTATAATATCTGGGTTATGTCGCTTGGAAACACTGACACACAGATTGAATATAATCACTCTGAAGATGTGGGTGTGGATGAAGATGTCGATAATATTGGGGGTGTAATTGAAGAGATACTCGGGAACAATTTGACATTTGTAATCGTTTCAGTTATAATTATTGCTTTATTGTTTGTTATTTTCATCATTAAGATGTTTATAAGGAGTTTGTGATTTGATAATGCGATTAAATTCGTTATGCTGGTCTGCGTATACATCGCAATGCTTATAGTCTATTTATAATATGTATAGACAGGTTTATGTCTATAGGCATATTGGTGTGGTTGCAAGGTCTAACAATTAGAAAGGGCATTGGATTTCATGCTCATGATATTGTTTATATAATATGCTATCAAAATTAAAAACTACATTTCATAATTATTCATACAAATTATTCATACAAATTATTCATATAAATTATTCATACAAATTATTCATACAAATTATTCATACAAATTATTCATACAAATTATTCATACAAATTATTCATACAAATTATTCATACAAATTATTCATACAAATTATTCATACAAATTATTCATATAAATTATTCATACAAACGATTCAAGGAAATGATATCATGTCAAAGAAAGTAGTATTGGCGTATTCAGGTGGATTGGACACATCAGTTTGCATTCCACTTTTAAAGGAAGAGTATGGCTGTGATGAGGTTATAACAGTCGCAGTAGATGTTGGGCAACCACGTGAAGATATTGCACAAGCAGAAGAGAAGGCTACGAAAATTAGTGATATGCACTATACTCTCGATGTTCGGGATGAGTTTGTTCGGGATTACATTTTTCCGCTTATCAAAGCAAACGGGGATTATGAAGGATATGTGATGGGTACATCCATTGCACGCCCATTGATCGCTAAAAAAGTTGTAGAGATCGCAGTAAAAGAAGGTGCGAGTGCCCTTGCGCATGGATGTACTGGAAAGGGTAATGACCAGTTGCGTTTTGAGGCAGTGTTCAGGCTTACTGATATGGATGTGTTTGCACCCATGCGTGATATGAACCTGACTCGCGAGTGGGAGATCGAATATGCTAAAAAGCATGGTATTCCTGTGTCTGTGACAACAGCCAAACCATGGAGTGTTGATGAGAACATCTGGAGCCGGAGCATTGAAGGTGGTAAACTGGAAGATCCAAGTTACATTCCTCCTGAAGAGATATATGAGTGGACAGTATCCCCGGAAAGTGCACCTGGTGCACAGACATTGGTCATCGGGTTTGAGAATGGTGTCCCAGTGTCACTCGATGGTGAAAAACTTGGTGGTGTTGAGTTGATCGAACGGCTTAACAAAATTGCCGGCTCTCATGGGGTTGGGCGTACTGATATGATCGAGGATCGCGTGCTTGGACTGAAGGCTCGCGAGAATTATGAGCATCCTGCAGCATCAGTTCTGTTGGCTGCCCACAAGGATCTTGAGAAATTGGTACTTACCCGCGCTGAACTTAAGTTTAAGGCAATGGTTGATGCGCAGTGGTCGGAACTTGCATATTCCGGTCTTGTGGATGAGCCATTATATGCCGACCTTAATGCATTCATTGAAAAAACACAGGAGCGCGTGGCCGGTTCAGTCACGGTTAAATTGTACAAAGGCAGCGTAAGTATACTTGCACGCACATCTCCGTATGCCCTGTATTCAGAGGAACTTGTTTCATTTGACAGTTTGTCAATTGATCAAAAGGATGCTGAAGGATTTTCAAAATATCATGGTTTCCAGGCAAGGATGTACAAGCGTTTTGTTGAAAAGTAATGGTGTATGTGATTGTATGTGCAAAACATACAATTGTTAATAGCATTATTGCGAGTTAACACAATACACTTTTTTTATATATTACAAAAGGCCAATTGACTTCCGATGGCATCCAAAGGACTTGTCGATGAACTATTACGAAAAAGCATCCACTTAACTTCTGTTATCATTATCCTGATCTATGCTTCCACAGACAAACATACAGTTCTGACATTCCTGATCACGTATCTTATAATCATTCTTGTGATCGAACATTTCAGGCTTGAACACAAAATGCGAATACCATTATTTCATTTCCTGTTTCGGGAAAAAGAGAGATCACAACTTGCAGGTTATGTATTTTTCACAATGGGGGCGATAATTTCAATTTCCGTTTTCAGCGAAACGATTGCCTATGCTGCAATTCTTATGACAACCTTTGGGGACATGAGTGCCGCGCTTATTGGAAAGGCATTTGGGAAGATGCGCATCTACAATGGCAAGTCAATTGAAGGATGTGCTGCCGAATTTGTGGTAGATTTTTGTATCGGATATGCTTTTCTTGGTAACTGGCTTGTTGCTTTTATCATGGCACTTACAGCAACTATTGTTGAAACCGTGGTCGTTGAGATCGACGACAACCTTGCGATCCCTGTATTTGCGGGATTTGTCGGGCAAGGTGTGTTGATTGTTATGTCATTAGTATGACTTATTGTCGAGTATTCTATCGAACTATTGAGGTCTTCTATCAAGTGATATGCGTTGATAATGTTAATCACAACCACAAACTATCTTTAATCTCAAACCTTATTCCAGACAATGATCGATAATGTAATCAGAATATTCAAAGATGTTGGCAGCAAGGACTTCAGGATACTTACTGGTATAGAGCTTGGAATGAAGCACTATGAATGGGTGCCTCTGGAAGAATTGCAAAAATTTACAAAATACCCATATGGAAAACTTCAGCACAAGTTAAGTTTACTAATGAAAAACAATCTTATTGTGGGAACATACGTGCCATACGAGGGCTACCAGATATATTTCGATGGTTATGATGCACTTGCATTGAATACCTTAGTAAAACGAGGCACCATCAGCGCGATCGGGGATGAGATCGGAGTTGGCAAGGAATCGATTGTTCATGAGGCCATAAAAGAATCAGAACTTGCTATAGGTGAGCCAACACTTGTTATAATAAAGTTCCACAGGGAAGGAAGAACAAGTTTTACACAGGTAAAAAGAGTCCGTGAGCATTTATCAGATAAGGAGCATTTCTCATGGATATATGCTGCCCGTCTTTCGGCAAAGCGTGAATATGACTTGATGGTTTCGCTTTATCCAAAAGTATCAGTGCCAAAACCGATCGACCATAACAGACATGCTATTGTTATGGCAGTTGCAAAAGGCAGTCTGCTTTCAAAAACCAGATTACTTCAACCTGAATGGTTCCTTGATGAGATAATTTCACAGATCGGGAAAGCATATTCACTTGGGGTGATACATGCTGATCTGAGCGAGTTTAATATTTTCGTATATGAATGTGGTGTGCAATTTATTGACTGGCCGCAGTATGTGGGTCTAGATCATCCAAATGCGGATGAGTTGCTTAAAAGAGATGTTTTTAACGTACTTGCATTTTTCAAAAGGAAATATGATATTGAAAGGGATGTTGATGACGTGGTTGCGGGCATCAAGCACAGCACATCGATTGTTGGGTAAATATATATTTAATTATATAATAGTTACATATGGTTATGCAAAATGAGGTCAATGATAAAGTTAAGGTTAATGTTAATGTTAATGTTAATGTTGATACCAGGCTCATCGCTATTTTGTGTGGGTAATTTCTGATCTTGCATCAGATTGTTAACTTCGTATTTTCATTGATTGTCTTAAATGATACTTATTTATCCATTAATTAGTACGCTACGCGCTGAGCTGAAGCGTTCCGTTCACGGACACCCACAAGGGTGTCCTCCGCTTCACTGCAAATCAAATTAAAGGATTTGTCGCAGGGTTTTGCTACGCTTGATTATTTTTTACGGGATTAACAGGAATGAATTTACCATAACGGAAGCTTTACCCACTCGAAACAGCGAAGAGGCCTATACATTTCTATAAAATATATACTATCAAAAATTACACCCGATTTGAGTTCAAGTGTGCATGTGGCAGTTCATACAACCTCTGAACTGAAAAGTATCTTCCCTTTCAATATTTCTTTTATAAAAGGACTATGTATATTTTGCATATCTTCAAATTCCTCTTCGGTGTAACAAAGCGGTTCTATGGGTAGATCGGTCATTTCAATAAAACTATCCCCCCTATCCAAAAATTGTTCTTTGAAGTCCCCTATGATGGCAAGATCGATGTCGCTGCCTTCATTGAAATCATCCCGCGCAACCGAGCCGAACAGGTAAATTCGCTTGATACTGTGCCCTGATGTGATCTTTGACACAAATTGTTTTATTCGCTCATGAAGTTTCTCACTTCGGCTAATATCAATTCTGCATAGTTTATACATTGGTCTGCATCTTCTATTGTGAGGTATTTTAGGTTTTTTAATGATATCTATGCTATATGCCTGAGGATTAGTAAAATTGTCATAATATTTTCCTATTTTCGATTAGACATCAAATGCTTCCATTTTATTATCGGATGGTCTTTTAGCTTATCATTGAAGATCCCATTATCATTGATCAAGTCTGGATTGAAACTGTCTTGGGTGTAAAATGTATCAATCATTTCAATCTCATTTTCTTTTAATTGGTTTGTGATCATTTGTGTAAAACCCAGAACTTCCTTTTTGATAGTTTGGTAATCTAAATCATTTTCCAGATTCACCATTTTTGTAAGATTGTTAGAATGTAGTGATTTTTGGATGAGACTGTTTACATCAATTTCAGTTAATTTTGGTTTGCCCATGAATATACTTTCAACAACAGCACACTTTCGAAACACATCGATATCGAAATCCTGATTTGCAATTGTATAAACGTCATATAGATCTCTGGCTGTTCGTCTTTTTAAAAATGTGCACCATTTGTTTGCAAACAACTCTTCTTTGAGTGGTGTTTTTACTTTGAATTTATCATCCCTGCAAATGTGGTTAAAATCCGCAAGAGTATCTGACCTTAGTATTGGAAATCTCCGCATATATCCGATCTCGATTTAAAAACTGTCTATATTCCCAACTGAATTTTTGTAATTCACAACCATTCTGCCAAGTGGGTAACTTGAATCGATCTTTATGTTATCATTTGTATATCCCTGAGTATAAAGTATCTGTTTTATTACGTGGTCAATTTTAGTTCTAACTTCACCCCAATCCTCCTCATCAATATGGTGGTAATTGAAATCCAAATCCACAGAAAGCCTTGCTAGTGGTTTTGTGTAAATGAAGTTGATGGCTGTTCCACCGATTAGTGACAGTCGCTCTTTTAGGAAGGACACGTCCATCATTTTTTCAAGCATGGTTGAAATGCGGCACACTTTTTCAATTTCGAGCTTATGGAAACCTGTCATTTCCGGCATTTCGTCATAGTTGTACATCGTTCAACTTCCTTTATCTAAGATACTCAACAAATTCTTCCATAATGTAGAGATTCCAATCTTTATTCAAAATGCTCCTGCCTGATCTTTCAAGGTAATTTGGAGTCTTTGGTTTGTGTGCTTTAATTTTGTTTAATGTTTTATCACTCAGATGTTCATAGAACACAGAATGCTCACGTAAAAGTTCAAGTACAAAACCAACTTTGGCATAAAGATTTTTTTTGTTGTACATGTTGAGAATGTCAATAATTTTATTAAAATCGAGTCCACTTAAGACACTAAGACTTTTGAGACATTCTTCCCATCCACCGGCATAATCCGGTCTGTCTACACAATCAACAAAAGTACGTTCTTTACTGCTAACTTTTATTTTAGTGGTGCGGTACTTTTTTGTTTCGATGCCAAATGAAATATCTTTCGTAAAGACTGGCTTAAAGTTAAGGTTTTGGTACTTAAAAGAAGAAAAACGATTTTTAGGAAGGACTGTAATATACACTTCATTATAATGGCTGTATGCTGACCCATAATATTCAAGAGCAGAATGAAACCCAAGATAATAGTGATCCCTGATCTTACTTGCGATGATGAACTTATCAGAAGTGTGTGTTGTTGGTTCTTCCAATGGAGATAGGACTGCATATAATCCTCGTCTGATCTTTTGAAGTTTTCCTTCTCCGAGCAGTTTGGCTGTATATTCTCCATAAATGTATTTTGGAATAAGTGCAGGACTGAGCGTCAGTTCAACGATTTCAAGAGCTGCTTTTTCGATCTCTTTGGATGTTATAACTTCTTTTTTAAGCAGATCTTTGTAAAGTAGGTCTTTTTTTTGAATCATCTAACAGTTATTCTGTTTTCAAGTATTTTAAAGTTATCAATGCTTTTAGCATAGAGATTAGTAAAAATAGTGCACAAATGTGTGCTGCAAAAAAAATGCATGAATTAATTTGACAGGATGAACAGGATTGACTGGATTCAAGTGGCTCGCCCCATCCTGTAAATCCTGTTCATCCCGTCTAATATACCATCTCCCAATATCGAAGAGAACCTAAATAATCAAGAAAATGCTTACTTCGTTCTCATTAACTTGGACTACATAATCTTATAGATTATATACAATGAAAAAATTATGCGTAATGTGCTGCTTGCAAAGTGAATCAAATCGTGGGGTCAATATGAAAACGCCGAAGGCGTCACATTCCCTCACCACCGATTCAATAAATAACACATAAAAAGCAATTTCATAAATTTAATGATAATGGCGGGAAACGCCGCCTTCGGCGGTTGTTACATTGTTTTTTAGTTCAGTCAAAGCAGCGTATTATTGATTTTTTTTTGTTTTGTGCATCAACGCCCAAAAACTCTGTCCAAAAAATATTGATGTAATCGCAGGTCATCCGTAAGTTCCGGGTGAAATGCTAGCGCAAGCAAATTTCCCTGCTCGGCTGCCACCACAAACTCACCAACCTTTGAAAGCACCTTTACATCGTTTCCATATTCCACAATTGCAGGAGCGCGAATAAATACCGCATTGTATTGTGAATCAAGAACAGACACATCTAAATTTGCCTCAAACGACTCGTGCTGTCGCCCGAATGCATTCCTATTAACTTTTACATCCATCAAAGAAAGCAGATCCTGATGCGTCTTCTCAACCTGCGAATCTCCTTCTTTTGCAAGAAGTATCAAACCTGCACATGTACCCATAATAGGCATACCATGTGCTGCAGCCTCCTTGATCTCATCCGCAATACCTTCGCGAACCAACAGACTGCCAAGTGTCGTGCTCTCTCCACCCGGTAAGACAAGCCCATCACATGTGGGAACCAATCCGCTGTGTTTAATGGCAACGATCTCGGCAATCTCGCCGCGCTCGGAAAGTGCGCGCTCAAGTGCATCAACATGTTCGGAGACAGCACCCTGGATCGCAATAACTCCAATACGCATAGTTAGAACACCATCAAAAATAAAAATATATTATAATTTGTAATTTATAAAATAGATACTAAGCTCAATTACAATACAATATTAAAAATATAAAAGACGGCGGTGGGATTACCAGCCGCGTGTCTGAAGTATCTGTTCATCGGGAATAGAACTAAAACTGATACCTTTCATGCCGGATCCGATACCTTTTGATACCTCTGCAAGCACTTCAGGTTTGTCGTAATTGTTAACTGCTTCGACAATAGCTTTTGCCATAGCTTCAGGTTTCTCTGCGGTGAAAATGCCTGAACCCACAAACACACCATCTGCACCAAGACGCATCATAAGTGCTGCATCAGCAGGTGTTGCAATCCCGCCAGCAGCGAAATTAACCACAGGAAGACGCTGCATCTTCGCAGTCTCAAGAACAAGCTCGATAGGTGCTTTAATATCGCGGGCAACCATTATGAGTTCTTCCTTGTTTTTACCTTTGAGTTCCCTTATCTTACCCATGATCTGTTTCATATGTGTGACTGCTTCACTGACATCACCGGTACCGGCTTCGCCTTTTGTGCGTATCATAGCAGCACCTTCATTGATCCTTCGAAGAGCCTCACCAAGATTTCTTGCACCGCAAACAAATGGTACTGTGAATGCTGTCTTGTCAATATGATAATTATTGTCAGCAGGTGTCAAAACCTCTGACTCGTCGATCATGTCTGCACCAAGTGCCTGTAGTATCTCTGCTTCGACAAAATGACCGATCCTGGCTTTCGCCATAACAGGGATTGTCACAGCATTAATAATAGCAGATGTGACCTCTGGATCAGCCATTCTCGCAACTCCGCCAGCTTTGCGAATGTCTGATGGTACAGACTTAAGTGCCATAACCGCAACAGCGCCAGCCTCTTCAGCTATCTTTGCCTGCTCCGGAGTCGTGACATCCATAATAACGCCGCCCTTCTGCATCTTCGCAAAGCCGCGTTTGATTAACTCAGTACCGTGTCGTAATTTTTCAAGTTCCATTATAATCTCCTCATGCTAAATTATATTAAAGTTATACAGTAATAATCAAATATATCCGACCTTAAATTTACTAAATACAGGTCAATAGTTAAAAGCATTTACTTCTAACTATTTCGACCTTGACCTTCATTCTTCTTTCCCTTCAGTCTCGGACTTGATCTTCGCAACTCCAACGACCGCATCGCCGGATTTGATGTTCATGATCTTAACACCCTGTGTGTTCCTGCCCTGCACACGAATATCCTTGACAGGTATTCGTATGATAATACCGTCGGAACTGGTGAGCATAACCTCATCATCTTGCTCGACAGCCTTGACATTCACCACTGGACCGTTACGAAGGCTGGTGACGATCGTAATAACACCACGTCCGCCCCTATGCATTGTGCGGTACTCACCAAACTCTGTACGCTTTCCAAATCCGTTCTTGGTAATTGTCAAAAGGGTAGCATTCTCATCTACGATACCCATGCTCACAACTGCATCACCCTCTTCAAGCCTCATACCGCGAACCCCGCGTGCACTCCTGCCCATAGGGCGTACATCGGATTCAGCGAAACGAATGGCTTTACCGTGTCTGGAAACCATAACGACATCTTTTGAGCCGTCTGCCATGATGACATTTACAAGTTCATCATCATCAAGCAAGGTAACTGCAATAATTCCGCCCTTTCTCGGATTACTGAAATCAGATAGTGCACTCTTCTTAACAGTACCTGACTTTGTACCCATTAACAGGTACTTGTCATCTTCAAACTTGGCCACAGGGATCATCGCAGTAACCGATTCTTCCTCACTAAGTTCAAGGAAGTTCACGATAGCCTTTCCGCGTGATTGTCTGCTCGCAGCAGGAATGTCATACACCTTTCGCCAGTGTATCCTGCCCATGTTTGTGAAGCATAGCAGATAATCGTGAGTGGATGCAATAAAGATGTCTTCGACAAAGTCTTCCTCTTTTGTATCCATTCCAATAACGCCCTTACCACCACGGTGCTGTTGTTTGTACGTATCAACAGGCAAACGCTTAATATAACCACTGTTTGTCACAGTGACTGCAACCTCTTCTACCGGAATAAGATCTTCATCAGTGACCTCATCATGTAATATCTTGATCGTTGATCTTCTGGGATCTGCAAATTTGGCACGTAACTCTATGAGTTCTTCCCTGATAATCTCATATTTGCGGGAATCACTCGCAATGATCTCTTTTAATCCTGCGATGATCTTAATAAGTTCATCAAACTCATCATCGATCTTCTGTCTCTCAAGTCCTGTCAAACGCTGCAGGCGCATTTCAAGGATCGCTTTTGCCTGTAATTCATCCAGGCCAAACTTTTCAATAAGGCCAGCCTTTGCCTCATCAACAGTCTTTGATGCACGGATGAGTGCAATGACCTCATCAATATGATCAAGTGCGATCTTCAACCCATTCAGGATATGTGCTCTAGCCTCAGCTTTGTTCAGATCGAACTGGCTACGTTTCTGTATTATCTCTATCCTGTGCTGCAAGTATATTTGTAATATCTCACGAAGGTTCAATACCCTTGGTACATAATCGACCAGTGCAAGATTGATGATCCCAAATGTGGTTTCCATCGAAGTATGCTTGTGTAACTGGTTCAATACAACATTTGGATTTGTAGTACGTGTGAGTTCGATCACAATACGGATTCCATCACGGTCAGATTCATCACGGATATCGGAAATTCCGATTATCTTCTTTTCGCGAACCAGTGCAGCAATGCTCTCGATAAGTCTCGCCTTGTTGACCTGATATGGAAGTTCCGTAACAATGATCATGTTCTTGTCGTGCTTCATCTCCTCTACTCTGGAAACTGCCCGCAATCGTATCTTTCCACGACCAGTCTCATACGCATCCTTGATACCCTGAGTACCAAGTATTGTTGCAGCCGTCGGGAAATCAGGTCCCCTGATGACGTTCATGAGTTGTGAGATCGTCACATCAGGATCATCGATCAACATCAGTGTAGCGTCAACAACTTCGCCCAAATTATGCGGCGCCATGTTGGTAGCCATTCCTACTGCAATACCCGTTGAACCGTTGATCAAAAGGTTTGGTAGTTTTGCAGGAAGCACTTTAGGTTCCTTAAGCGATCCGTCATAGTTTGGTTGGAATGCTACAGTATCCTTATCAATATCTCCAAGCATCTCATTCGATATCTTGTCCATACGGACTTCGGTGTATCGCATTGCTGCTGCTGAATCACCATCAATAGAACCAAAATTACCCTGCCCGTCAATTAGGGGATGTCTCAATGAGAACTCCTGTACCATTCTGACGATCGTATCATAAACAGCCGAATCGCCATGTGGGTGGTATTTACCCATTACATCTCCCACTACACGTGCGGATTTTTTGTAAGCCTTATCAAATGTGATGCCTGTTTCATTCATGGAATACAGAACTCTGCGGTGTACAGGTTTCAAACCGTCACGCGCATCGGGAAGTGCACGCCCGATGATAACACTCATTGCATAATCGATGTATGAGTTCCTCATCTCATCTTCGATCAACACAGGTGTGATCTTTTCTCCTGTATGCGTAGTCTGGATGTCTGAGTCTAAATCTGAGTTTGAGTCTAAATCTGAGTTTGAGTCTAAATCTGAGTTTGAGTCTAA
>JAHYJJ010000207.1:0-1914 GCA_019429165.1 Methanosarcinaceae archaeon
AAAATAAATATAACTTCTTGCAAGTGTAATTCAAGCCACAGAGGGCACAGAGTACACAGAGAGAAAGTTGCTACAACCTCTGTGCTCTCTGTGTACTCTGTGGCCGGAAAGTTACAAAAAGCTGACTTGGTTTAGTATATATATGCTTCCCATGGAGGATTGGGGGTTGTAAGTATAAAGATGCTGTATGCTTTTGTAATACTATTTTTTGTATGGCGCGTATCAAAAGAAAAAAATACCTATTGGGCAGTCACTGGTTTTCTTCTAGCATTATTCATTGGAGGTATTATGTTAATCCGCGCAAACCTAATGGCAGCTAATGATATGGTTCCACAATCTGCAATCTTGATTATATTTACTTATCTATCCTTAGCATTTTTATTCATGATGATTGGCGATATGATGGATAAACTTCATGTTTAATTCGGAGTGATTCCCACAGTATTCGCAATAACACTTGCGTCTATTATAACTGTCAAACTTGGGACCCTCATTATTTAATGTAACCCCAGTTACAATTTGCAAAAATCTATAAAAAAGGGTCGACGCAAAAATCCACATTTTAGTAAGGATTAACTCATTTAATTATATATGAGGGTGTGGGGTGGATTGAAAAAATAGCATCATGTGGAATATGCGCCAACAGACCTTTATTAGCATTTATTACATATAACTTTAATTTGAAAAAAATCTAATTGATTATCTTTAATTGAAAAAGAAGTTAATGAAAATACATTTAACTGATTTTCACTTCAATTATCAGGAGATTGTTTAATTTTATTTCAACTAATCAGGTTTCTCTACATCTGGGAGCATGAGTTATTTTTCTTAGAGCAATAATCATCCCCGTAATATCAATAAATAAACATTGTTTTTTTAACATTGCGTGGCCACATTTTCCCAACACATTTTGCCTAATATGGCCACATGTATTTATTTTGTATACATAAATATGCATATTGTATGCACCATATTAAAGTATATATCTACACAACCATTCTATTATATAGTAAGGTTGATAACTTTAGGAGCTTAGGTTATGAATGTATATAATACAGATGTGAAACAAAAAAAAGCAACTTATGAACACAATAGTTTTAATCTTTTTCAATTTTTAAAATTGTATCGCAGACAATTAATCCAGTTTTCTTTTGCAGCATTTGCATTCATCACTTTTGGTATTGGAGATGGAGTAACGAGTGCATACATGATACACATTAATGGAATAATGGCAGAAGCAAATCCTTTAGTACGATCTGTCGTTGAATCGCATGGACTCACAGGTCTGATTTTTTTTAAAATGTACACGACATTCATACTTTTGTCAATTGCAGTCATCCTCGAAAAAAGATCAAAAGATTCATCGTACTGGATGACTAATGGTTTTTTTACTGCACTGGCAATTGGTGGAGTAATGGCAACAACTGCAAATCTTATGCGTGTATATGGATTTGAAGTTTTAGGATTTGGGATGCCATCCCCAGCTCAATTAATCCTGGTATATTTGGGTTTAACTTTCGCTTTTGTAACAGTTGGCGAGTTTATGGACAATGTTCAAAAATCAAAAACGCTGCAGCATTTTATGTCCACCTATAATCAGTATCAAGTTAAAGAAAATCCAACCAATTTTTCGGGCTCTGAGTCTATAGTCAAAAACAAACCAATGCTGACTAATATCATGCAAAGTACAATAAATTGAGATCCGGTATCGCAAAACACACTCAGCCCATTAGGAGTTGAGTGCCTGCGAATTTACAATGTAAGTTAGCTGCTAAACAAAGAGAATGGCGCCGAGGTTGGGATTCGAACCCAAGCATCCCGTCAGGGAAAACAAGTCTCGAGCCTGCCGCGTATAGACTCCAGGGTGAGATCACCGTTGGATTAGTCCGCTCTGCCACCTCGGCAAATGTTGAT
>JAHYJJ010000208.1:0-1890 GCA_019429165.1 Methanosarcinaceae archaeon
TATAATCTATAAGATTATGTAGTCCAAGTCAATGCGAACAAAGTGAGCATTTTCTTGTTTATTATTTTTCATGAAATCAAGTAAACTTGATTTTATATTAACTTTAATGAATATCTAATAATATATAAGAATGGCGAATCATGGTATTTAGATTATTTTAGTAAAGTTAAATTGTTTAAAAAAAGTATATGGTGTGAATATGGAATATGTTTTATTAAGATATGTTCATCGCACAACCATGATACAATACATGCCTGATCCAACCACTGGCGGTGTTTTCACATCCCCGGCACTGATGCGCTCATCGGGATAACCGAGATTTTCACATGTATATATCTGCGCATTTATTTTAAGTTCCCTTAAAACAGCAGCCACTTCTCCAGTTCCAAAAGATGCATCAGGAAGCATAAATATGTTCTTGCCCAATTTGAGTTCCTGAATCAGCGCTTTCTTTGCAGGGCCGGGGTCCCGTCCGTGTGCAGTAATAATTGCAAGGTTGGTCAGGTTCACCCCAAGGCGAACGCATGCAACCTGAAGTGAGGATATGCCGGGAATTATCCTGTCACCCTCGCCTGCAAATTTGCCAAGTCCTGAGAACATGGGGTCGCCTGTGGAAAGCACGACCGCATCGTCCGGTAAAAGATGAAGGGTTTTGTAATTATCGATCTTGCGTGCTTCGCATCTGATGTGTTTGGATGCAAGTTCAATGGCACGCCTGGAGCCGTAAATAATAGATGCTTGCTGGATCGTTTCGATAGCCTCCTGTGTGAGCATGTTTGGTCCAACGCCAACTCCAACGATTATCATGATCTTCTCCCGCTATCCATCAGTATTGTGCCGCTTCTGTCAATGACCACTATCCTGGCACCATTTGAGTTTTCAATGGTTTTTTCAAAAGCGATTGAAAGGCGTTCATTTTCAGGATCATTTATCATCATGTCAGAAACAGTTGCAAAGCCACTGTCTGTCAGGATGTCAGGGTCGCCCCATTTGAGAACAAGGCCGGGCAGGCCACAGATAACAACTTCTTCAACATTACCTGCTGCAGCCCCAAGCCCTTCTGATATTCGGCTGCCGAACATGACAATTGTATGGTCAGGGAAAAGCATCGTAGAATAGCGCATGCCCAGGCGACCGGTTGTGATCACAACTTTTGTTGCCTCTTTTGCCAGGATTTCCTTTGTTTCACCAAGATGGTCATTCCAGGGTTCTACAAAACCTGTTGTACCAAGTATTGAAATGCCTCTTTCTACACCGATACGTGAATTGAGTGTTTTCATTCCAATTTCTACGCCTCTCGGTACAGAAACTGTAACTTCAATACCTTTGCAATCTTCAAACCCAATCTCTTCAATGGCTTCCATTACAGCATCATGTATCTGTTGCAGTGGTGCGGGATTGATGGCCGGATCTCCTTTTTTGATCTCGAATCCATTGCGGACAACCGTTCCGATACCTTCTCCGGCAATTATCTTTATTCGTTCTGTGGGCTGGGTTGTTTTTTCTGTGCTCTCTATTAAACGTGCACATGCCTTGAATTCAAGACCGCGCGTGATGTCGGATTCATGGTCACTATGTGGCTTGATCGCAATTGCACACCCATCTTGTATTTTGATATCCAAACATGCACGAAGCCCGACAGGTGTTGGAACACATACACGTTCTACATTTTGTTTGAGCGATAGAACTGATGCTTTAGCGGCAGCGGCAAGGGTTGTGCCGGTTGTATAACCACGTTTTAGGGTTGAGCCGTTACTTAATACTACCAGCAGTCCTTTGGAAACCTGTTTCTCAAGTTCATTAAGTGGGATTTGTGCAAGTGCTATCCATTCTTTTGGAATCTCGAAATTATCTACCGGATCGATCATTGTTATGGTGTGATGTTAATGT
>JAHYJJ010000209.1:0-1884 GCA_019429165.1 Methanosarcinaceae archaeon
TATATACTATAAAAAAGAATAAGCGAAAATCTCAGATCTGCATATAATGTGCAGCGTCTCTGAGATCTTCTTCAATTCTAAGTAACTGGTTATATTTTGCAGTGCGCTCACTTCTTGCAGGTGCGCCTGTTTTAATAAGGTCAGCACCAATTGCAACAGAAATGTCGGCAATAGTATCATCTTCAGTCTCTGCTGAGCGATGGCTTACCACGACATTGTAACCATTGCGGGATGCCATATTTGCTGCATCGAATGCTTCGGAAATAGTACCTATCTGGTTCACTTTCAACAGTAATGCATTTCCAGCATTCATCTCAATGCCCTTTGCGAGTCTCTCAACATTGGTTACAAACAGGTCATCCCCTACAATGATCGTATCCCAGAGTTCACCGGTAAGTGCTGCAAAATCTTCAAATGAATCTTCATGGAACGGGTCCTCGATCAGTATGATCGGATATGTGTCCACAAGTTCAATATAATAATCAATAAGTTCACCTGGAGTCAACATTTTCCCGTCGATCGAATAATGCGTACCATCAAAGAACTCCGAAGCCGCAGCATCCATACCGATAGTAACTTCAGTTTCAGAATACCCTGCTTCATCAATAGCACTTACAAGCGCATCAAGCGCATCGGCTGTCATAGTAAGTGGAGGTGCATAACCACCCTCATATCCTACATTGGTTGCAGATGCTCCATATTTTGCTTCCAAAACCTTTCCAAGTGCATGATATGTTTCTGTACCCATCTGCAAGGCCTTTGAAAATGTATCAGCACCTTTTGGCTGAATCATGAATTCCTGGATGGAAAGATCATTTCCGGCATGCTGCCCACCGTTCAATACATTCATCGTAGGTACTGGCAACGTGTATGCGTTAGAACCTCCAAAATAACGGTATAACGGTATGTTAAGTGAATTTGCTGCTGCTTTTGCAATAGCCATCGAAACACCGAGTATAGCATTGGCACCAAGACTTCCTTTGTTACTCGTACCATCCAACCCGATCATCATATTATCTATTTCTCGCTGGCTACGAACATCCATTCCGAGAATTTCAGGTTGAATCGCTTTATTTACGTTGTCAATAGCGTCCAATACGCCTTTGCCACCATATCGTTCTTCTTTATCACGAAGTTCAAGTGCTTCATTCGTGCCGGTAGATGCGCCAGATGGTACACTTGCTCTTCCAAATCCTTTATCTGTATACACATCGACTTCAACTGTCGGATTTCCTCTGGAATCCAATATCTCCCGTGCATATATCTTATTGATCTTATATTTATTATTGTTTCCAGCATACATCTGAGTTCACCTTCTAGAAAATTATAACATATAAATTACTGCAAACGTATATATCGTTACCGTTTGTCATACGGAATTAAGTTGAGATCATAAGAAAAACATAAATATCAATTTTATATCTACGTAAATTATATAAACACAGAAGTAATTAGTATATATGAATATGATTGATGATATTAAATTATTAGGTGACTCGGAGTATGAAATCATTGAACTACTTCAGAGTCTCAATGTTCCCCGAACTGAATCAATCTCCATTGCATGTCTTCTATGTGGCAAAGAGATAACATCACAGACGATCGAAAGGTCATCAGGTTTAAGACAACCTGAAGTTAGTGTAGCCATGCGCCCACTTCGAGAACGAGGATGGGTTGATGAACGTAATGAGAAAAAATCGAATGGTAAAGGTAGACCCACAAAATACTATAAACTCACTGTTCCACTAATTACCATTATAGAAATGTTCGAATTAGAAATTCAGCAAAAGAACAAAGACATGATGGAAAGCATTAATAAGCTTCGCGAACTTAAATAGTTGGCATTGTTTAGAATGCAAGTTCTTTTTTAATCATGCCTGTTTT
>JAHYJJ010000210.1:0-1876 GCA_019429165.1 Methanosarcinaceae archaeon
TCACCACTGTGCAAACGTACAACTTTCTTGCCTGCTTTTACATGATCAGCCATTGTTTTTGTGATCTCGTCAAGTGTAAGTCCGTAACTGTCGATCTTCTCACCGTTCGAATAATCCAGCACCTTTGGGTTTACAAGAGAGCCTGCATAGACCACAAGGTCTGCGCTCTCCAGAAGTTCACGTCCCAGAATAGTTATCAATTTAGGATTTCCCGGACCTGCGCCAACGAAATAAACATTCTTTTTTTCGCTCATCTGTTTACTCCTTTTTATCATGTTTTTTGGCATATATAATACTGAAGTAATTCCCTTTTGCAGGAATCTCCTCTCTCGTTTTTATTATCCTTTCCTCGCCTGAAAAGAGTTTTTCTGCAAAGATGAATTCGTCATATCCGTCCCTGACAAGCGATTCGATGATCTCAAGCGGACGCCGTGCTTTTAGGACGATCTTTGATCTTATGTCTGTTCCGTCACTTACCTCGAACGATGTATCAATAGCAACATCCGCTCTTGATGCAAAGGATGTTATTGAACTGATGCCCGGGATCGTTGTGATCTCAATATCTGGATGATATTCATGTATCACTCGACTAAGGTGTGTGAACGTGGAAAAAAAGTTTGGGTCCCCTATCAATCCAAAGCCTACTGTACCGTCTCTTGCGTGTTCAGCCACAATGTCAGCATTTTTTTTCCAGACATCATTAAGCACATCGCTGTCCTTTGTCATCGGGAAATCCAGTATTTCGCAATCCGTGTACGGTGCCACAAGATCTGCTGCGAGGCGCCCGGGAACGTATACTATATCACTGCTCTTTAATGTTTCAACTGCTTTGAGTGTCAAAAGTTGCGGGTCGCCGGGTCCCAGTCCTATTCCAATCAGCATTTATTAATCTCCATTGGTTCAAAATTCAATTATTCATTTTTTCCGACAATGATATACACCGGATTTTCTGGCTTGAACATTGTTTCTCCTGCTATGGGTGCACCCCGCGAAACTGCGACATGTAACACCTCATCGAATATTTCAAGTTCTTTCATCACATCAATAGTACGGACAACCGTCTCTATCCTCACAGCATTTACAACGATTCTGCGCACCTTTTTTTTGCAGAGGATCTCAAGCACGCGGCAGATATTCTTTGTCCCACCTATGAATGCATAGTCAATAGTTCCAATATCTGTTTTATCATTTAATATCAGTGATGCTTCGCCATGCAAAAGTGTGATATTATTAAGCCCATGGTTTTCAAAATTCTGCGCTGCAACATCGATCGCTTCGGAACGTGCATCAAGCGCATAGATACGAAGGTCGCGTACGAGTTTTGATGCTTCTATTGAAACAGAGCCTGTGCCACAGCCAATATCAATAAATGTACCGCCGTCTTCCAAACCAAGTTTCGACAGAGAAACTGCGATTATTTCCGGTTTTGTTGGACCGCCGCTTACATGTAATACATCCATCATATTTTACCTAACTAAAGTAAACTGGAGTTAACTACATATAGATTGTCCTTCATAAAGGTTATCCCTCAAAGGTTATAATATATGAAATCAAAGAAAACTGCGAAACATTTGTTAATTTTAGGTACTGCTTCACATGTTGGAAAGAGTGCAGTTGTTACTGCGATTTGTAACATATTATCAAAAGACTATAAAGTAGCACCGTTCAAGGCACAGAACATGAGTTTGAACTCATGGATAACAAAAGACGGCAAGGAAATCGGCATTGCTCAAGCAATACAGGCAAAAGCCGCAGGTATTGAGCCGACAGTCGATATGAACCCTGTTCTTCTTAAACCAAAAAGCGACCGCATGTCCCAGGTAATCATTCTGGGTGAACCGTATGCCGACAAAACAGCAGGCGATTATTATGAATC
>JAHYJJ010000211.1:0-1871 GCA_019429165.1 Methanosarcinaceae archaeon
AAAAAGCAAACAATCAAAAAAGCAAACAATCAAAAAAGCAAAAAAGCAAAAAAGCAAACTACTTTTGGAAAGTGGTTATGGAAAGTGCCGCATGCGACGGTTCCTGCATTGTTTTTTAATTTAACCAAATAAAACGAACTTACAATCCCTCACTCAACCAACTCATACTTCCGATTCCCAGATCCCACTTTTTCCGCATATTCAAGATGTATCACAGGATCAATACCCCACACATCATGCACACCACCACAATTCCCATCTTCATGCATCTTGCGGTTGATCAAGTCAATACTTGCCATATCCAGAGCAACAGGATCGGACGAGGCAACAATACCAACATTCCGAGAAAATACAGGTGCAGAGAAATTAAAACAATCACAACCCGGTGTCAGGTCAA
Source organism: Methanosarcinaceae archaeon (assembly GCA_019429165.1). GTDB lineage: Archaea > Halobacteriota > Methanosarcinia > Methanosarcinales > Methanosarcinaceae > Methanovorans. The sequence goes on from JAHYJJ010000211.1 coordinate 398, forward strand.
ATATCCAGTTGATGTAACCGATCCTGCCAGACAATGCCTTTATAGGTCCAACCGAAGCCTCACCAAGCCGCATCTGCATTTTTTCTGCAACATCTTCAGGCGGGATAATGGCTTCCTGTGGACATGATTCGAGGCATGACAACTCACCTTTGCACAGATCGTGGTCAACATACGCCTTATCGCCGTACACTTTATCGCCATCCATCTTCAATGCACCCCAGACACACTGGTCAAAGCAAACCCCGCATCCGATACACTTTTCAGTATCGATCACAGGTCGCCCAACTTCATGGACACGCGTCTTTCCGTCCTTGTCAAGACACCCCATCCCGAGATTCTTGATAGCACCACCAAAACCTGAACCCGGATGTCCCTTACAATGAGATATCATGATCATGCAATCCGCTTTTGCGATAGCAGAAGCCACAGTGATACTGTCAAGCACCTCGCCCTCGATCTCAACATCAACACTATCGTCCCCGCGCAACCCATCCGCAACAATGATCGGAGCATTCATACTGCCTTGCGTGAAACCGTTCATCTCAGCAGTCCATAGCAGATCTACTGCATTAAATCTCATACCTTTATACAGAACAGTAGTATCCGTCACAAACGGAATACCTCCGGCTTCCTTGATCAGGTCAACGACAGTTCTTACTATCACAGGACGTATGTGGGTTGTATTTCCATATTCACCCGGATGTATCTTCACTGCCACGATGTCGCCTTTTTTTACCGGCGATATTTTAGGAAAAAGTTCCTTGATCTGATCTATCTGCGTCTGGTGCGGGCCTATATTATCAACTGATTTGAAAAAAACTTTGCTCATACTAACCAACACCTCTCAATGTAGATTGGTTTTTAATGATAAAAAGACTACTATATGTAGCGATAAGGTCAATAGATAACATCATGGTGATCATAGTCGAGTATTCGAATAAATTTATTGACCTCATCTATTTCGTATAATAAAACAAAAAATGAGTCAATATGCACTCTTCTGGCACCATGCATATCACCTCGCAATGGTCTGAAATGATATGGATTTTTGACAATTTGTTGAACCTTTTTACTTATAATGTCCATTTGTTTGTGGTTCTTTTTAGCAAGTTTTAAAAACTTCTTATCTGCAACATCAGATACTACAATATCGTAATTCATTCCTTTGACCCATATCGTTCAGAAAAATCCGCGATACGGATGAATTTTCCTTTTCTAATATTATCGAGTTTTTCTAAATATTCTTTATTTGCCTCGGGTTCCTTAGAAACAATACTCTCCATGAACATTTGGATTTGCTTACTCATGCTGATTCCATGTTCCTTACAAAGAGCAGAAAACTTAAAGTAAGTATCTTCTTCCACATTGAATGTTTTCAGTACCATTGAACTCACCTTTATTAATTAGTGTTAAATAATGTTATTAAATGTTATTAAATGTTATTAAATGTTATTAAATGTTATTAAATGTTATT
>JAHYJJ010000212.1:0-1856 GCA_019429165.1 Methanosarcinaceae archaeon
ATATAGTTCGAGTCAATCTGAGCGTCAGCGAGGATTTTCTCGTAGTATATAATCTATAGGATTATGTACTCCGAGTTAACGCGAACGAAGTGAGCGTTTTCTCGGCTGCTGAGACCGCTTTCGTATCCGTGAATCGGATAAAGATGCTGCACCTTTCTGAAAAAGGGAATAAGAGTGCTAAGATCATTCATGAGGAATTACGAAATCCAGAGAAATTTATCACCACGATACTTGTGGGAAACAATATAGTAAATGTCGCAGCATCAAACAGTGCATCATAAAATTTATATCATATATGTTGTGTAATATTAATGTAATAACAACATTTACTATGATCATTACAACTTATAGAGAAAATATAATTTTGTAGAAAGAGTGTTACTATGAATAATAATATTATTACATTCGATGCATCTGTAAAAAAAGATATTTTGTCTTTTTTTGGAAAAACCGTTGATGAACACGGTTTTTTAGTTGAAAAAGAAGATTTTCAACAAAAAGTTATCACTCAAGATGGGGAAGAAATAAAGTTTGATGATTTCGCAGGAATTAGAAAAGGATCCGAAATATTTATAAAATCTGATTTGCCCTCTTTAATCGATCTTACAGACAAGCTAGGATAAAAATGTCTCTTCTTGACAAGCTTAAAGAGATTGTGAAGATTGATGTAAACTTAAAAAATTTGGTTAACATAAACATCAATAGCAATAATAACAATTCACATGAGCCATATGAATATAATGAAGCAGAAAAAAAGCTCACAATCAATTTAGATAATTTTTCTGACCCCGAAAAAGTTGGCGAGTTTTTAAGACAATGTATTCAAGACAATATTCCAATCATGGAAGACACGTCTTTTGAAAAATATATTGAAATTAAAAAATCAGAACAAGACCCCGACGTAATAAAATTACTTTCTTTTTTTAAAGGCAAAATACCAAATAATGATTATGATGCTCTTCGATCTGCCATATACATTCGGAAATGTTTTCGTGATGGGGTTGACTCAAAAACCATTTACAATTTAAAAGGAGATGTTATTAACAAATATGGTCGACGTGGGCTTAATATTTGTAATCTCTGTACATCTGGTTATTTTGAAAATCTTTTAATCCCATTACATAATGAAATTCAAAAATCACCAACTTTTTCGGATGGAAAATTTGAAGAACTTTATAATACAATCATAAAGGAAGAGGCATTCGCCGTATTTATTAAAAGTAGCATATCAACACCTGAAGTGAAAAATGCAATCGAAGGTCAAATACGTAGAAATTTAAAATACGGAATAAAATATGTCAATATACATGGCATAGGATACGGAAACATAGGTAAAATAAAAGAAGTTATTTCAAATATTGAAATGCCCACACTCAACATACATGAAGAAATTGAATTAGACGGAAATATTATTTTAGCCACTCTGTTTTTTGACAATTCATGAATACAACAAATATGGATTTCCTTAACATTAAGTTGGCAAGTATTAGACGAGATGAACAGGATGTGGGGACACTTATATCCTGTGAATCCCGTTCATCCTGTCCATTTATCAGGGCAATTCCAGTCCATATTTGACGATATATTAAATAGTGATATTAACATACGATATTAAAGATAACTAAAAACATAGTTACATCCGGAGTTTAAGTTCAAATGGTTTATGAAATACCAATAATCGAAATTCTTATTGTTGCTGTACTTGTCAGCCTTTCTGCGTTTTTTTCATCTGCTGAGACCGCTTTCGTATCCGTGAATCGGATAAAGATGCTGCACCTTTCTGAAAAAGGGAATAAGAGTGCTAAGATCATTCATGAGGAATTACGAAATCCAGAGAAATTTATCACCACGATACT
>JAHYJJ010000030.1:0-13237 GCA_019429165.1 Methanosarcinaceae archaeon
TAATTGTAAGTTAATTGTAAGTTAATTGTAAGTTAATTGTAAGTCTGATTAGATGGAACTGCGTATCATTTGAGATTCCCTGAGTGAAGACCACATTCTTTCTTGGTAGCCTCTTCCCACCACCAGCGTCCTTCACGCTCATGCTGGCCAGGGTTTATGCGTGTGGTACATGGTTCACATCCGATACTTGTGAATCCTTGCTCATGGAGTTCATTGAATGGAACATCATTTGCAATTATATAATCCCATACCTGTTTAGATGTCCAGTTTGCGATTGGGTTGAACTTGACAAGATTGCCGTTTCCAAATACAGGGTCGCGTTGAACTACAGGGATGGATGCGCGAGTGTTTGGACTCTGGTCTTTGCGCTGTCCTGTGATCCATGCACTTCTATCGGCAAGTGCGCGTCTGAGTGGCGCGAGTTTCCTGACACCACAACATTCACCATGCCCGTCCTCGTAGAATGAGAATAATCCCTTCTCTCGAACCAGTTTCTCGGTGCCATCCCTGTCTGCAAAGAATACTTCAATAGGGATGTTGTAATGCTCGCGGACATCTTCTAAAAAGACATACGTTTCAGGATGCAGACGTCCCGTATCCAGCGAGAACACTCGGACATCGTCCCGTATCTTTGTTGCCATGTCAATGAGCACTACATCTTCAGCACCGCTAAACGAGATCGCGATGTCGGATGGGTAGTTCTCAAGTGCGTATTTCAATATTTCCTGCGGGGTCTTGTTCTGGTATTCCGTGGAAAGCTGTTCCAATTCTTTTTCTAATATCTCTGTTTGTTCTGACATAATATTTCACTCTTGTATATCCATAATTTTAATCGGATGCGCCTTTTTCTATAAACATAATGAAAGTATCATCATCCTGTTTATCGAGTTTTACGATCCTGTGTCCTTCATCCTTTACACTGCGTGATACATTCCTGATAGGTTCCCCGCCACAAAGCATAACCTGAAGCACTTCGCCCGGACTAAGGTCTTTTAGTGCGAATTTTGTCTTTACCATATTCATGGGGCAGACATCGCCGCAAGTATCGATAGACTTTGTTATATCAAGTTTTGATGCGCTCATTTCAGTACTGCCTCTTTATAAATTTCAATTCCAAGGCGGTCAATGGTTTCACCAATTCTCTCGCTCGATTTTGCATTTTCCCTGTAGAAATTGAGCGTTCTCTCCAGTATGTCAAAAAGAGTGTCCTCGTCAACAAGTTCTATGAATTTCGTTCCGAGTTTTGGTTTTCGTCCAATCTTCCCACCTATAAAGATGGTGTAACCGGTTTTTACATTTTCCCATGCATCTGTCGGGCAGGATGCTATACAGTCACCACAAAGGTCACATTTTTCGCGATCAAAGTATACTGTGCCATCTTCAACCTTGATGGCATCCATGCGACATACCTCTTGACAAAGACCACAATTGATACACAGATCCTCGATCCATTTCGGTTCGACTCCACCCATTATCCCGAAATCATTCTCCTGTGGTTTCAGGCATGATGCAGGGCAACCGGTGATCCCGATCTTAAACTTATGGGGTGCAGGGGCTGCAAAGTATTTCTCATCGATCTTTTGTGCAAGATCCTGCGGGTTGACCAGACCGCGTGGACAGACGGTGTTTCCCTGACATGCAACTACACCGCGGACCCGTGGTCCACATGTACCTCTGCGAAGATTTACATCAACAAGATCATGCCCGATGTTATCAACATCATCAATATTCACGAAAGGGATCTCAACACCCTGTCGCGATGTAATATGAATGTGCCCGTCCCCGTATTTTTCGGCGGCATCTGCAAGTACTCGAAGTTGGTCTGCTTTAACACGTCCTCCAACTATGCGAAGACGCAGTGCAAACTGCCCTTGTTGTAGTTGGCGCATAAACCCACCACTTTTTAGTTTTTCATAATCGATTATTTTGTCAGTCATTTGTATCACTTTGAATATTATAGTTGTTTTATTGCCAGAGGCTTAAATATAACCGCGTTATGTGGCAAATGTTGCTCTATTATTAGTGGTAATATTGGCCTGATTCCCCATTGGTATATATTGAATACTTTGTATTTGATTTGATTGGCATAATCAATGTAGATATTATATGCAATATATTACATGAATAGTAGTAAGGAGAAGTTTGGAAAATGTTCATAATACTGGCAGCCTTTGCAGCAGCGATCTTCATGGGACTAAATATTGGTGGGAACAATGCTGCCGCATCTATGGGTGCAGCTTACGGTGCAAAAGCACGAACAAAGAAGCAAGCTGTGATTTTGATTGCTATATTCTCCTTACTCGGCGCAGTGTTCAGTGGCAGCGAGGTTATCAAGACACTGGGCAAAGGAATTGTCCCGGGTGATACGATCACACTCACAGCAGCCATTATTGCAATTACTGCGGCAGGGCTTACAATGTCTTTTGCTAACCTTATCAGGGTACCAATATCCACAAGTCAGGCTGCGGTAGGAGCAGTTACCGGAATTGGTATATTCTATGGTGTGCTGGATACGCATCTGCTTTCAAAGATCATTGGCTGGTGGGTGGTTACACCTTTATTCGCATTTGTTCTTGCATATATAGCTGGCAAGTATCTTCATCCGATCCTGTTATATTGGCTTGTTGACCATGAATCAGAAGAGAAGATACGAAAAATAATAAATCTCCTCCTTGTAGTAAGTGGATGTTATGTCGCATATTCTGCAGGTGCGAACAATGCCGCAAATGCTGTGGGTCCACTTGTAGGTGCTGGTTTTATGACTCAAACCAACGGTGCGATAGTTGGAGGACTTGCAATCGGTGCAGGTGCAATATTGCTTGGAGGCCGCATTCTTGATACCGTTGGAAATGAAATTACAGAACTTTGTGCAATCCGTGCCGTGTTTGTTGAGTTTATTTCAGCGACGATTGTTCATGTTGCATCCATACTTGGCATTCCCGTTTCGCTTGGTGAGATCGTGACTGCTGCAATCATTGGAGTGGGATGCGCGAATCAGGGAATAGCGGCTGCAAAAAGTGATACTGTAAAGAAAATAGTTTTGATGTGGTTTGTATCACCTTTGTTTGCGGGTGTGATTGCGTATGTGGCGCTGAGAGTGTTGATCTGAGAAGGGGGTGGAGCGAGTAATCGTTATCTTTATTCGACTGTGATCACGATGTTTTTTGCATATGTTTTGACTCTTTCCATCCAGAAATATTGTATGGTTGACTCGATACGAGTATTAATACCCTTGAAAAACCATTACTTTTTAGAGATATGATCAACCATTGACTGAAACATTTTTATTCCGTCATCTGATCTCAATATTGCTTCAGAAGCCCGTTCAGGGTGTGGCATGAGTCCAATTACATTTCTTTTTGCATTAGCATTAACAATGCCTGCTATGTTTTCCTGTGAACCGTTCGGATTCACATCATCGGTGACATTACCGTTGATGTCTGCATACCTGAACACAACCTGCTCGTTCTCATTCAATCTTGCAAGCGTATTTTCGTCTGCGTAAAAGTTTCCTTCCATGTGTGCAATAGGTATACTGACAATTTCACCTTTCTTGAATCTGGAAGTAAATGGAGTATCTGTATTTTCGACTTTTAGGTATGTTGACTCACAGCGGAATTTCGGATACTTGTTTGTTGTAAGTGCACCATCCAACAGTCCTGATTCTGCGAGTATCTGGAATCCGTTACAAATTCCCATGACCGGTTTTCCTTCAGATGCCATTTTTTTCACTGCATCCATGATCGGAGTGCGTGCAGCGATAGCACCGGCACGCAGGTAGTCCCCGTATGAGAAACCGCCCGGGATTATTGCACCATCATACTGGTTCAGGTTTTCCTCTTTGTACCATACAAGTTCGGCATCAACGCCTACAACATCCTGCAGTACATGAAGCACATCCAGATCGCAATTACTGCCGCCAAACTGGATTATGGCGATCTTCATTTTGATTCCTCAAGTTCAATGGTATAATTGTGTATGATAGGGTTTGCGATGAGTTTTTGACACATCTCATCGACCTTCTGCGTGGCAACATCGGCTGATTCAGCATCGAGTTCGATCATATATTTTTTTGCTGTGGAGACACGTTCTGTCTGGTATCCAAGATGTTCCAGCGCTCGTTTTATTGTTGTGCCTTCGGGGTCAAGCATTCCTGATTTTAGTTCAATGGTTACTTCTGCATGGTACCGCATTTTTATGTCCTCTATGACTTTTTGATAATTTAAATTGGAATGTTGTAAGTATTGTTAGTAATCAGTAGATAATATTATCTGGTTTGTATAATGGGTATCAATCAATTAAAGAATATCGCTTTGGTTGTGTGATCGTGCTTAACCTTTAATAAATTAAACATTTATCATACAAGATGTTTTTTCGCGTACAAGACCCTTTGTATGATGGTGATGTGAGTTAATATGACAATTGCTGCGATTGCCCATATAATAAGTCCGCAAAATGCACCAACTGCAAGCAGTATCATTCTCTCCGGGCGTTCTGCAATTCCTATATTCATATTTTCAACACCAGCACTTTCTGCCCGCGCGCGTGTGTAACTTACAAGCATCGAGCCGATAAGCGCTATTGCACACCATAGCCACAGTGGTATGCCAAACAGTGCGGGTGCTGATATGTTGCCAGCCAGTAAGCCGTACATAATTCCAATGAATATGGCAGCATCCGCATACCTGTCGCAGACCGAATCCAGAAAACCTCCAAAGGCTGTCATGCGCCCGCGTGCCCTGGCAACTGCGCCATCGAGTATGTCAAACACTCCGCTTACCAGGATCAATGTACCACCCATGATAAGTTCCCCGCGTGCGAATGCCGCCGCCGATATGATACTTATTGCAAGACCGACGAGTGTTAATGCATTAGGGGAGAGGGGGATGGCTTTTGCTAAGGGAGTGATTGCTGTTCTTATGGTGGTCTTAAGTTGGTTGAGCATATTATGTGTTGTCCTTTGGAATAAATTATCTCTTAATAGTATTTTGAACTATTGTTTTTCCCCAAAAGCCATATTCACAGCCTCTTGCGCATTTTTCGCCACCATTGTACCTTCAATCCTCCACTTCGATTCAAGTAAAACCATAGTTTTTCCCATCTTCAGTGAAAGTGCGATCTCTGAAAGGGTTCCGTATTCGCCATCAATTGCGATCAATGCATCACATGACTGTGCAATAATGGCATTCCTTGCATGTCCCATCGCACTCAATATGGCGATATCTATGTAGGGATTTGCATCTTCGCGCCTGCTTCCCGGCAATATGCCGATCGTCGTACCACCTTCTTTTTTTGCACCATGCGATGCGGCTTGCATTACGCCGCCAAGTCCACCGCAGATCAGGACTGCACCGCGTTTTGCGATCTCTCTACCAACTTCCTCTGCAATCATTGCGACGCTTTCATTGCAATTTCCTGCACCGATAACTCCTATCTGTTTATTGACCATGATTACCACATGCCTCAATTTTCACATGTACTCATCCTGTATTTGTAATATCTCGCGGCTGTTTTTTGCTTTAGAATAATCCTCAAGGGGTTCATAATTCAATTCAAGGAATGTATGTCCCCAGTTGAATTTTGCAAGAATAGTAGATGCCTGTTCCTTATGTCCTAGTATGTATAGTGATGCCGCAAATGCTTCGACAGAATTTAACTTGAAAGGTTTTCCGAAATTTATCGGATTTGCAGCAACAAGATATGGGAGTGCACGGTGTTGGAGATTTTTTATTTGCAGTTGCGGGAATACGCGTTCTACTTCTTCCCATGAACAATCTAAAACTGTAATGCCGCGTGAGGTGTCATCTGTTGGAGATAGCGCTTTTTCTGCCATTGGATCAAGCAGGATCGAACCGCGCGGGATCTTCTGTACATTTTCAAAAAGATTCACAAGATCAAAACGTGCCAGTTTTTTGCCGGTGCATTTTTTTGGGTCACACTGTTTGGCATGGTATATGTAAAGTTTTATGTTCTGGATATTTTTAAGATTCATTTCTGTTCAGTTTGTATGTACCCATTATATCTCTTACGTATTTAATTTGTAACTATTCAGCCACCATTAAGACAGGACATCGATGGCGAAAATTTGCTTATTTGTATCTATGGCGATACATTTTTTAGTTTTTAATACTGAGTCCAAGTCCATTGATTTTAAAAGTGTTTGACAATTGTGTGCAATTATCTATTTGTGAACTATTCAGTCTACCTATAACGTTTATGTATGGCTGAATAGTTACTTTAATTTAATATAATAGATACATTTTTATGTTATATAGATTAAAAGTATTTGGTACCTGAATATTAATATAATATTATTATTATAAGGTAACAATGGTTTCATTATTAGTTTTTAGCACTGTGTGAAAAACTTTATAAGCATACAAACAATTAATAACAGATAAAATACAATTACTGTTTAAAATATTAAAAAATATTGGAATGCAAGTCATTAGATTTTATGGAAATATCATAATTATATATGGGTGGTATGAATAAATATGACAGCAAAAGTATATACAATTGCATCCGGTAAAGGTGGAGCCGGAAAAACGACTACTACTATTAATCTTGGTGCTGCTCTGGCAGGGTTGGGTAAAAGAACAATTGTTTTAGATGCCGATATCGGAATGGCAAACCTTGGTCTTACACTTGGACTTGAAAAATCAGAAGTGACGCTTCACGAAGTTTTGGCAGGTAAAGCCAATGTTAAAGATGCAATATATGATGGACCCAATGGTCTAAAGGTATTGCCAAGCGGTATATCGTTGCAAGGATTTCAGAATGCTGACCCTGAAAAGATGGTTGAGGTAATGGGAAGTTTGGTCGAAAATTATGATTTTATGCTAATTGATGCACCAGCAGGTATAAGCAAAGATGGTGTGATTCCACTTGCAATCGCGGATGATGTAATTTTAGTGGTAAACCCTGAGATCACATCAGTTGCCGATGCAATGAAAACAAAAGTGCTTACTGAGATGATCGATAGTAATGTTTTGGGTGTAGTGATAAACCGAGGTGGGACCACGACGACTGAATTAAGCAATGAGAAAGTTGCAAAATTGCTTGATTGTAATATTCTTGAAGTGGTGCCAGACGATGTAAATGTAAGAAATGCATCAGCATTCAGGATGCCATTAGTGGTAAAATACCTGAATCTCCTGCTTCCATCGCGTTTAAGAGACTTGCAGCATCTTTGGCTGGTGTAGAGATGCCAGATAAAGAAGAAGATGTAGAAAATGTAAATAAAAATGGATTCGTAGATCGGCTTTCACTTGCGTTGTTTGGTGATATTTTGCCAGATGAAACTGAAGAAGTTGAAGTCAAGAATGGATTATTTAATTGGCTTTTACTTAATTGGTCTTCAATTGCGTTGTTTGTATTTGTATTATTGACATTAATTCTTGCATATCTGTTGTATGCTCGAATGTGATAGTTATCTAAAATGAATTGAAACCGATATACAAAAATCGAAATAACAGATCATGAGATTTTCAGATTATGAAATGGTATTTAAGGTTTACAAAATAAATTTAATTAAATTATAATGAGTGCGGTAGAATGGATGAAAATTCAGATTTCCAGAAAGTCGATAATGATAAAAAAATAATACCTATCGAAGATAAGTTAAAAAAGCTTCAGAATGCTGGATTAATGTCCGATGTTAGGGATATGATGGGTGTAGATGAAAATGCAACATCTGTAATTGATAATATCACACCTGATAAAGTTTTAGAGGATGAACTATCTGAGATTTTAGAATCTACTACTCCTGAACCGATTTCTGTTCTAAATGAGGCATTAACTATTGCACCAGAGGAAACAGAATCACAAGAAGAAATTGATGATTCTGATGATATCGATAAGGATGTAGATATTGAATCTCTGGATGAAAATATTAGGGAAGATGAAGACCTTCTGTCAGTGTCAGATTCCGTGGGTAATCAGAATGATAACGAACTCATAGAGGATGAGATTATTAATGCCAGTGTGGATTCATTGTCTGAATTGATCCTGCCGAAAGGTTCTAATATTGACATTGAAGAATTGAAATTTAATCATAATAGTTCACACCTTGATGCCATTAAGAAAACCGATCTTCCTCCCGAAATTGAGAGTGTATGGGAGATGACGATCAAGAATATTATCACAGACGAAGTGATCGAAGAGGTTGAAGAGATCGAGCCAAAACTAACCTTTTATGATAAATTGGTCAATAAATTCACAAGAAAACAATTTAATGTCGAAGAATATAGTTTTGTTAAACATGGTCCGCTTTTAGACTTTAACATGCCAGATGAGGCGAATTACAAAGAGATCGATCTTTATCCTGTAAATGACCCATATGCTTACATACGGATAATCCATGACCCGGATCTTCATGAATATAAATATCAGGTAATTGAGCCAGCACTTTCAGATAAAGAGTATGAATTGCTCAATACAATAAAGGCGCGACTTACTGAGACTCTTGATGTAAATTTAAAAGATATCACACGTAATAATGCCCATGAGTATCTTAAAAAGCATATCAATGCGCTTATGAATGATTACCGGATTATCCTGTCACCTGCAAATCTTGAAAAAATCTACTATTATATAATACGTGATTATGTAGGTTATGGTGCGATCGATGCGATGATGCGGGATACGCGTATCGAAGATATATCCTGTGATGGACCAAACACCCCGATCTATATTTATCATAAGCAACATAACTCACTTCCTTCAACGATCGAGTTCCATAGTGATGATGAATTGGATTCGTTCGTTATCAGGATAGCTCAGGTTTGTGGAAGGCATATATCAATATCGAATCCGCTTTTGGATGCAACAATGCCGGAAGGTTCCCGTATCCAATTGACACTTGGTCGTGAAGTCACAACGCGTGGAAGCACTTTCACGATAAGAAGGTTCAATGAGGATCCAATGACACCTTCCGATCTAGTTAATGTGCACACGTTCTCAACTGCAATGATGGCTTATATTTGGCTCGCAGTAGAATCAAGTAAGAGTATTATATTTGCAGGTGGTACTGCATCCGGTAAAACGACTGCTATGAATGCCATAGCACTTTTTATTCAGCCCGAGATGAAGATCGTTTCAATTGAAGATACAAGAGAACTTAATTTGCCGCATCCTAACTGGATTCCGGGAGTTACGCGTGAATCATTTGCAGGTGAATCAAAAGGTTCCATTGAGATGTATGAACTTTTGCGTGCATCACTAAGGCAGCGCCCTGAATACATACTGGTGGGTGAGGTACGAGGTGCGGAGGCATATGTATTGTTCCAGGCGATGTCTACCGGCCACACTACTTTCTCTACCATGCACGCAGATTCGGTACAGTCTATTGTCCATAGGCTTGAGAACCCACCAATCAATGTGCCCCGTATCATGTTGCAGGCTCTTGATATTGTTGCAATTCATGCCCAGGTTAAGGTTGGCGATAAACGTGTCAGACGTTGCAAGTCACTTACAGAGATAGTTGGCGTCGATCCGCGTACAGGAGAATTGCTGACAAATGAAGTATTCACTTGGAATGCTGCAAAGGACGCATTCCAGTATTCAGGGCGTTCTTATGTTGTAGAGGGTGTTATGGATATGCGTGGATGGGATGATTTAAAGGTGAGGAATGAATTGAAGATGCGACAGGAAGTCCTTGAGTGGGCACGCATAAAAGAGATCAATAATTATGAAGATATCGCTAAGATCATAGTTGCGTATAGCCGTGAACCTCAAATGATTATGAAAATAGTGAGGAAGGATCTATATGGCTAGTGCTTATTTCAAATTTGCGTACAATCTGTTTGGTGATTTTTACTACAAAAGAAGTAAGAATTACTATAGTTTGCGTCAGTCCATCTTGAATAATAGGATGGATATTGGTTATGATATGTACATGTCGGGTGCACTTTTAGCATCGATCATATGCGCTTTGATGTCACTTCTTGGATTGCAGATCATTATGGCATATGCTGGTGTTCCTGATATTTCAGGTAGCAGGATTAATTTCCCTGAATGGACTGCTAACTATGTCGTTTATAAACCAATTCTCATAAAGGTCATTGGTAGTATTCTTGTAGCTGGGTCGGTTTTTGCAGTTGTTTATAGGGTATTTATGGCATATCCTGCAATTATGGCAGGTGACAGAAAGCGTAATATTGAACAACTATTGCCGTATGCGATAAATTATATGTCTGCAATGTCCGGCGCAGGTGTGCTTCCTTTGGATCTTTTCCGTTCACTTGCCAAGAATGAGATATATGGCGAAATGGCCGTGGAAATGAGATACTTTGTGCGAGACATTGAGATCCTGGGGTATAATCTAGTAACAGGAATGAAAAATGTTGCCGTTACAACACCTTCAGTTTTACTGCAGGATTTTATGCAGGGTGCAATAACTGTTGTTACCTCAGGTGGAGAGCTTGAAAATTATTTTAATATAAAGGCAGAACAATATTTAGTAGAAAACAGGCAGCGTCAGAAAGAGTTTTTAGAAACACTTGGACTTTTGGGTGAGACCTATGTGACGGCATTTGTGGCTGGACCGTTGTTTTTGATCATTATGGTAGCAGTGATGTCTATAATGGGAAGTTCCAATTTGATATTTTTGTATTTGCTTATTTACGCAGTTATACCTATAGGAAGTATGATGTTCATTGTTTTAGTTAGTATTATGACACCGGAGGCTTGAATATGGTGGCAAAAGATGAAACGCAAATGCAATCTTCAGGTGAGGTAAGATTGAGCGAAAGCCAGCTTCGGGAGTTGGAAGATAATTTAATTGCATTGGGTCTTGAAAAAATAAAAGTGAATGTTAAACTCAAACAGTTTTTGAAAAACCCTTATGAATATCTTTACAGTAATCCTTCATACATTGTATTTTTTAGTTTTCCACTTGCACTTATATTTTTTATTATTGGAATGAAATTCACATGGGGTACGGCATTAATTGATGATGTGATCATATTCACAGTGCTTATAACCATTATACCACTTGCGATATTGCATTATAAAAAACGCAGGATAATCAAGGAGATCGAAGAGTATATGCCAAATTTCTTACGTGATATTGGGGAAATGAGCCGTGCCGGGCTTACTTTACCAAGAGCGATCTCTACAGTTGCAAAAGGAGAATATGGGGATCTATCAAAAGAGATCAAGTTGATGAATGCATCGATGTCCTGGGGTATTTCTTTTGAGGAGACACTTGAAAATTTCGCCGCACGCATGAACACTCCTCTTATTACACGATCAGTTGCACTTATTACACAGGCGAATCGTGCGGGTGGTAGGGTATCATCTGTTCTTGAGGCTGCAGCACGTGATGCAAGTGAGATCAAATTGCTTCAAAGAGAGAGAAGCGGAAATATGATTGTATATCTGGTTATTATTTACATGGCTTTCTTTGTTTTCATTTTTGTTATTCTGATGTTGGCAGCTACATTTATTCCGACAATGGCACAGGCCGGTAATGCTGCATCGGCAGCAGGTGCAGGGTCACAGTTTTTGGGTGCATTTGATCCCGATAAATTTACGCGTATTCTTTTCCATGCAACTGTAATACAGGGATTTGTAAGCGGTTTGGTAGCAGGACAACTTGGTGAAGGAGAGTTTTTTGCAGGACTAAAGCATTCTGTAATTCTGACGCTTATTGCATGGGTAGCATTTACGTTCTTTGTGTGATAAAAGAGATAAGACAAGTATTTGATCAGAGTCGATTATTTTATATTCTGGAAAATGCGTGTTTTGCATTTTCCCTTATATCTGATAACAGGTCACAGCCTTTTGAATCAATTCCAACGATTAGAGGGCCTAAATCTACAACATCCAATTCCCATACAGCTTCGGGCATTCCCAGATCAAGCCAGTGCACGTTGGATACATTTTTGATGGATTCTGCTGCAAGTGCCGCGCATCCGCCTGTGTATGTCAGGTAGACGCATTTGTCTTTTAGTGATTCGGAAACATTCTGCATGCCACCTTTTCCGATAAGGGCACGAACATCAAATTTTTCAAGAAGGGATGGTGTCATTTTTGACATCCTGCCGCTTGTTGTTGGTCCTGCTGCAACTGTGTGCCATTTGTTGTCTATTTGTTGCATGAGCGGTCCGCAGTGATATATGACCGCACCGTTAAGGTCAAATGGCAGTGGTTCGCCTTTTTCTTCTATTTCAAGTATTCTGGCATGTGCTTCATCACGCGCTGTGAACACTGTGCCTGTGAGGTAGACTATATCGCCTGCATTTAATTGTATGATATCGTTTTTATTAAGTGGTGTTGTCAGGTGATATTCCATCTATTCATCACCTCCAAGAGTTATGGATGCGTGACGGTTTGCCCAGCATTGTATGTTCACTGCGACCGGCAGAGATGCGGTATGACAGTGTGCGGTCTTTATATGGACGGCAAGCGCGGTGGTGTCGCCACCAAGTCCCATTGGACCTATTCCAAGTGAGTTGATGTCATTCAGGATATTGCGTTCCAGTTCGTCTCGTTCATCCATTTTTTCGGGGGTGTTTTCAATATCCAATAGGAGTGCAGATTTAGCAAGGCGTGCCGCCTTGTCGAACGAGCCTCCGATCCCGACCCCGACTATAATGGGTGGACATGGCATTCCGCCTGCGTTCAATACGGTTGTGAGTATGAAGTTACGGATATTGTCAACTTCGGTTGGGTTGAGCATTGTTATTGCGCTCATGTTCTCTGACCCTGCGCCTTTTGGTGCGACTGTGATCGTTATTTTGTCTCCGTCAACAAGTTCGTATTTGATATCCGGAAGACCGATGCCTGTGTTGTTCCCTGTGTTTTTGCGAGTGAGGGAGTCAACGGCATTCGGGCGCAGTGGGATCGTTTCTGTCGCGCGTCGGACTCCTTCAATTATGGCATCCTCAAGTTTAAAATCAAGATGGGCGTCTCGCCCAAGTTCTACAAAGAATACAAGGATACCGGTATCCTGGCACATTGGGATGTTATGCTCTTTTGCTATCTCGATGTTTTTCAGGATTGCGGACAGCTGTGCTTTTGCGATCTGGCTGGATTCACGCATCTGCGCTTGTTTGAGTGCGTATATTACGTCAGATGGAAGTTGTGTTTCCGCTTTTGTTAGAATATCGATTGTTGCGTTAACGACTGCATCTTTTGTGATCTTATGGTTCAAGAAAAGTCTCCTTGAGGGTTGATGGTTGTGATTGATGGAGTTATTTATTGTTATTGTTATTGTTATTGTTATTGTTAT
>JAHYJJ010000031.1:0-13143 GCA_019429165.1 Methanosarcinaceae archaeon
GTTGTATATAATCTATAAGATTATGTAGTCCAAGTTAATGCGAACGAAGTGAGCATTTTCTTGTTGTATATAATCTATAAGATTATGTAGTCCAAGTTAATGCGAACGAAGTGAGCATTTTCTTGTTTTTTTCGAAATTTAATAGACTGATCTTTACGTAAAATATAGTTGTTTTTCTATAATCCTTATATATTAAACAATTTTGGGTATTAAATTGGTTGCGAAATGCTTATATACCATTGTTCCCTTTTATATATACTTTCAAATCAATTTATATGTCATTAAATCGAGAGGGATGAATGAAACGACTTGGAACTGTTTTACATATATCGACACCTCGGGGTTTAATTGTCCGTGGTAATAAACCGGAATCATCCGGTTCTGGAAGATCTGCTAATAAATCACCCACATTAAATTCGGTTGTTTTGAACAAAGAGATTAAGCAAATTGGGAAAGTTAGTGGTATTATTGGACCTGTTGAGCATCCGTATATCTACGTTAAATTATCAAAAGATATGGATCCCAAACAACAAGTCCATGTAAATGACCGTGTGTATGTTCTATAATACAGGTTAACCGCGTGGTGTATTTTATTGTAATTATATCTAAAAATATTAAATTATAACGTTATTTTTATAAATTTAAGGTGATGCTAACATGGTAGAAGTTGAAAGAGTACGATATTCAGAGACGTCTGAGCGAGAGAAAACACGTGCAATGATCAAGGAACGGAAAGAGAAAGAAAAAAGTGCGGATGAAGTGAAGGCAAAGGTTGAGTGCCCGGAATGTGGAAGTCGCAATCTTGAACATGATTATGAGCGTGCTGAACTTGTTTGTGCGGATTGTGGTCTTGTTGTTGATGCGGAATTTGTTGATCAGGGGCCTGAATGGCGTGCATTTGACCATGACCAGCGCATGAAGCGTTCCCGTGTGGGCGCACCAATGACGTATACGATTCACGACAAAGGTCTGTCAACAATGATCGATTGGCGGAACCGTGATTCATACGGCAAATCAATATCATCAAAGAACCGTGCGCAGTTATACCGTTTAAGAAAATGGCAGCGCAGAATACGAGTCAGTAATGCGACAGAGCGAAACCTTGCTTTTGCGCTTTCAGAACTCGATCGTATGGCATCCGCACTTGGTCTTCCAAGAACAGTTCGTGAGACTGCAGCTGTTGTTTATAGAAAAGCTGTTGACAAGAACCTAATCCGTGGGCGAAGCATTGAAGGAGTTGCAGCTGCAGCATTGTATGCAGCATGTCGCCAGTGCAGTGTTCCAAGAACACTTGATGAGATCGGAGAGGTTTCAAGGGTCAGCAGGAAAGAGATTGGCAGGACATACCGCTTTATCTCAAGAGAATTGTCTCTTAAGCTTATGCCTACATCCCCGATCGACTACGTGCCAAGGTTCTGTTCAGGACTTACCCTCAAAGGCGAGGTCCAGTCAAAAAGTGTTGAGATCCTGCGACAGGCTTCCGAGAAGGAACTTACAAGTGGACGCGGACCAACCGGTGTTGCGGCTGCTGCGATATATATCGCATCCATTCTATGTGGGGAACGCAGAACACAGCGCGAGGTCGCAGATGTTGCCGGAGTGACCGAGGTTACTATCAGGAACAGGTACAAAGAACTGGCAGAAGAACTTGATATCGAGATCATTCTCTAAGTAATGATCGATCTTAAGTTTTACACAACTTGATAATAGAT
The DNA here is from genome assembly GCA_019429165.1 of Methanosarcinaceae archaeon. GTDB lineage: Archaea > Halobacteriota > Methanosarcinia > Methanosarcinales > Methanosarcinaceae > Methanovorans. The sequence goes on from JAHYJJ010000031.1 coordinate 1,713, forward strand.
TTGGGAAAGGCGTTAATATTTGAATACGCAATTTCCTCTTTAATTTTTTTTGATCGGGTCACGATTTTAACCAATTGCCTTTTTAACCAATAACCAGTTTTTTGTATCAACCATGTTCGAGATATTTGATATGCTTCTTGTTGGTTTTGCTGTGGGCCTTACAGGTGCTCTTATGCCCGGGCCGATGTTGTTCGCAACAATAGATTCATCACTGAAAAAAGGATGGATCGCAGGTCCTGAAGTTGTTTTTGGTCACGCCATTCTTGAATTGGTTATTGCGGTATTGATCGTACTTGGTTTAACTTCATTTATCGGAAATGAAGCGATATTTATTATTTCAGTTGTTGGAGGACTTGCACTCATTGTGTTCGGGGTTATAACAATAAGAGGTGCCAGCAATGCATCGGATGCTTTGCATTCAGATGGCGCAATTGTATCTAATCCCATTGCAGCGGGTTTCCTAACATCAGCATCGAATCCGTATTTCTGGATTTGGTGGCTTGCTGCCGGTAGTGCTCTTGTCATGCGCGGGCTTGAGATTAGTTTGATCGCAGTAGCGTTTTTTGTGATAGGGCATTGGATGGCTGACCTTGGATGGTACAGTTTGGTTTCTACATCGTTTAGCCGCGGAAAAAGTTTGATGTCTTCTAAGACCTATGAGCGAATATTGGTGTCATGTGGCGTATTCCTGATAGTTTTTGGTGCATGGTTTGCAGTTGGATGAGGTGAGAAATGTGGGAATCAATTGTATGAAAGTGCCAAAGGATCAGGGTGAACCAAACCGCCGTGCTCTTATCGTGATGGAACTGCTGGATAGTTCCAAAAAAATTGCATCAAACGGAGTTGATCTTTTTCTTCCGCTTGTCAGGGAGCCAAATGATGTTGAGATGGGGAATTTGAGGAATCTTGGTGATGTGGAGTTTCTTGAATATCAATTCGAAGAACACGAAAAGGCATCAACACTTGAAGACTTGCTGGGTTTCATGCCGCACTATGAGGTCATTGGTGACATTGCGCTGATAGAAGCCGATGATATCGATGCCTTCCGCATTGGTGAGGCACTGCTCAAATTCCATCCTCACGTTAATACTGTTCTTGGTGCAACGTCGCCTGTTGTAGGGGAATATAGGGTTCGGAAATTTGTGTTAGTTGCAGGAGTGGACAAGACTGAAACGATCCATAAGGAATATGGATGCAGATATGCGGTTGACCTTGCAAAAGCATATTTCACTCCGCGACTGTCTACTGAACGCGAACGGATATTATCATGGATAAAGCCGGACGATGCGATTGTGGATATGTTTGCAGGTGTTGGCCCTTATAGTATCCTTATCGCAAAGAAAGCCAATCCAAAAAAGGTTATTGCGATTGACAAAAATCCGGCTGCGGTTGAGTTTTTGCGAAGGAACGTTGTTTTGAATTCTGTGGAAAACGTCGAGGTTATCGAAGGTGATGCGAATGTGGAAGCTCAAAGGTTTGCAGGTATAGCCGATCATGTTATCATGAACCTGCCGCACAATGCGTATGATTTCCTTGATTCTGCGGTCAAGTTGACAAAACCAGGCGGTATTATTCATTATTATGGAATGACTCATGATGATGATCTTTTTGATGGTTCCATCGGGCTCATCGGGATGGCGGCAAAGCGCGCTGGCAGGATGATCGAAGTTTTGGAGAAACGAAAGGTCAGGTCGTATGCCCCGCACCAGTATAATATATGTATTGAGATTCGGGTGATTTGAATTCTATTTTTTGGTGTGGATAAGCGAAATCGTTAAATCATTATATTGTTATTAGATACACCAAGCGCCTCTGTGGCTTAGCCCGGTATAGCGGCTGATTCGTAATCAGCAGGTCGAGAGTTCGAATCTCTCCGGGGGCTCTTTATCTATTTTAAGAGATGTTTTTCAGAAGTTGCATTTTCAGAATTTAGGACTACTATATTTTAGAACTATTGTTTCAGAACTGTGCTTCCAAAAAGATACATATATATATCTTTAAACTTAATATAAATTGCTTGGAAGAGCAAATTATTATAGACTAATAATGGAGTGATTGAAATGGCGTTAATGGATTCGCAGATACTGGGGAGTTTGTATGGGATGTTAGACCAAATTATTGCTTTTATTCCGACATTGATAGCAGTCGTTGTATTGCTAATTGTAGGACTGATATTGGGTAAGGTCTTTGGTAAGGTCGGAGCAACAATTCTTGATAAGATCGGATTAGATAATCTGATCGATGCGACTGCTATAGGTGGAATGATCAAAAAGGCAGAGATAACAACGGTAGGATTGTTTGAGGCAGTAATTAAGTGGTTCATATACCTTATTTTTGCTGTGATCATTATAGATATGTTGAAAATTGAGATAGTAGCAACATTTATCACTGATATCATTGCGTATATTCCTTTGATAATTTCGGCACTGGTTGTTTTACTCATCGGTCTGCTTATCGTTGATTTTATAGTGAATTTGATCTCTACGATACTTAAGGCATCAGGAATTGACGATAAGTTATTAAGTGGTGAAAGTGGGGATGCTCTAAAAGCAAGTGGAATGGCGCCTTCAAGCATCATTTCTGGTCTTGTAAAACTGTTTGGATACCTCATTTTCATACTGGCAGCAGTCAATATACTTAAATTGACAATAGTAGCAGATTTCCTGATAGGTGTGATAAATTATCTACCGAATCTTTTTACAGGAATCCTGATATTGATAATTGGAATGTTGGTCATCGACTTCTTTGCTGATCACATACAGAACATCATTAAAGGGATGGATATTGAAGGTATGGGTGTATTGGTCCCGGCGATAAAAGGCTTTTTGTTCTTTATCATAATATTGATGGCCTTTGATACGATGCTTATTGATACCAGTATTTTCTACATCCTGATAGGACCACTTGCATGGGGAATTGCAGTAGTAGTGGCATTTAAGTGGGGGATCAAAGAGGCTCTTGTGGCTTATGCGAAAGCCAAACAATGAACCTCTTTTTTCTTTTTTTTTTACTGATTTAAGCGCACATTTTATAAATATCTGTAATTCATGTGCTTTACCTTCATGTGCATTACCTTCATGTGCATTACCAATACATTATAAAAAGTTCAAGCATAAATGTATCAATAATGCTATCCAAAAAAGGGTTTTTCAAAACTTATGAAGCAAAAGTATTACAATAATAACAACACACAGAACAATTAGATAAAATTTTGGACCTGCTATTAATAAACGAATCCAACAAGAAATCTTTGCAACCCAATTTCATTCCTCCATTGACTGTACGGATAGGTCGCTATCTTCCACGGTTGATAATACTGGGGCTTGCTGTGCATCTGATCCTGCCCAGCTCACATTTTTGGAAAATTTACTTAAAATTATTCAATCAATGGCCATATGGGTTGTATGTTTGGCCATTGTGTCACAAATGTTAAGTTACCGGGGCAGCGGTTATCAGTTGCATTCGATCGTGGCTATTGTTAATCAGCGCATATCTATCCTTTTTGGAATAGTAATAACTCTGGCTGCATCCAGTATTGGCCTGGTGGCCGAAGGCGCACTGGGCAATACTGCGGCCACCTATCGATGGGTACGCAAAAAAAGGGTCAGTGCAGAAGGTGCGGGATTAGCAGGCACTTTGCCATTTATATTGAACAATATTACAATGGTATTCGTGACATTTGTAGGTCTGGTCTATTTACTAATCATACGTCAACTTACAACATCACAAACAATTCTTTTTATTCTGATCTTGCTGTTGTTACTCATATTTATCAGTGTAACAATATGGGGTATTCGACATCGCTTACAGCTTACTTCACTGGTGATCAGGATAGCAGGACGTTGGGCCCGAATAAATAAGAGGCCGTATAAAGCAACTGATACTGAAGATACCATGGGAGGCATGTTTAAAGCATGGGATACGCTGTCCTATGGTGGCTGGAAGCGTCCATTGCTGGGGGCATGTATGAACGTAGGTTTCGATATTCTGACATTGTATTTCCTCTTTATTGCAGCCGGTCATCAGGTTGGACCAGGTGTTTTGCTGGCTGGTTATGGTATGGCCATGTTGCTTGGAAAAATGGCATTTTTGATCCCTGGTGGGGTTGGAGTTGTCGAAGGCACAATGGCTGCCATGTATACAGGGCTTGGAATACCTGATCCTGTCGTAGTCGTTGTAATCCTTATCTACCGGCTTTTTTCATTCTGGCTCCCATCTTTGATCGGCTTTCCTGTAGCAGCTTATCTGCAAAGATCCGGGGCATCGTAATAATTTAGAAAAAAATATTTTTAATATTAGAAACGGCACAATTCCAAAATCCAGTTATTTCAACAATTTTATTAGACGCAGATACACATGGTGAAATGACAATATTTCCCCTCACAATATTAGAAAGATCCTGTTTTAGTATACGATTTATAAACTTCGGCAGAAAATTGACATTTACAATTCTAAAATATTTTTATGCACATTTTAAAAACCGCAATTCTTCGACATGATTTGATTTTTAGGAAAAATATTCACTTTTGAGATTTACCTGCGGAAAGTGTGATGCAACCTTAAATCAGCGTAAATCTGTGTGAATCAAGGTCTTGATAATAACTGGAAAATGGGACAGTGTCATTAGAAACTATAGATTATTTAAGGAAGTATAGTGAGATTATTTAATAAATTATTAATTTTAAACCTTATCGTCATTCTTTTCTCGATACACCCATTACGTGTTCCGGCATCACATCTCTCCTCTTTCAAATAATATTAAATCACAGAAATGCACAAATCTCAAAATTCAAATCATCTCAACAGTTTCAACCATTCCCTCGGCCATCCTGTATGCAAAGATCCCGTCAATACCTGCGATAACCCAAACATCAGATGTATTCTGCATAGTGTCTTTATCCCATGCCGAAGGCTTTGCAGGACTCACGGGGTGAGTATGATAAACTCCAACAATGTCCAGTCCTTCTTTTTCTGCACTGCTCCATGCATTGTAAAATTCAGTCGGGTCCAGTTCGAAACTCCGCTCTGTACGATTTGAATTTTTTATAGGAACCACACACAAAACAGTGATTCTCCTCCCTTCCTGGCTACCAACCAGCACCCCACATGCTTCAAAAGGACGATTATTTTCAAGTTCGTCAAATATCAAGTCTATGTCATTTTTTGAGATGCGTATTCCGATGCCTGACATTAGCACACCTGAGCCACTCGTTCAATCAAGGTCAAGATGTGGGTTAATATCACAACCCGTGCATGGAAGGCACATGGTCTGCGAGACATCAGCCCTTAATCCATATTCATCAAGTATCCTTCGCAGTACCTTTGTAAGTTTCAGTATCCTGTCCCGTGTTGGGCGCTCTACTTCGACTTCTCCGACTCGCAATGGATGCATGCCGCCAGCACGCAGTATAGGGATAACCCCTATTGTTGTGAGTTCCTTAATACCTGCTTCTACATTCTCGTCAGATTCACCGAGCCCGATAATTATGTTTGAATACACCCTGTTCCTGCCAAATATCTTTACAGCATCGCGCAGGCTTTCAAGAATGAGATCCAGACTCTGTCCGACACATACACGCTTGTACACTTCGCGGTCCATTGTCTCAACATTGTATTTGACTTCAATTGCACCTGCTTCTTTCAAGCGTTGCGATGAATCGGATGTTGGATATACCGATACCCCGATGGGAACATTATATTTCCTGACCGCCTCAACAACTTCAACTGCACGGTCAACCTCCTTTTCGGGGGTCTCAGCAATACCTGATGTGATGGATATAGCAGTCATATTGCCGGTAGAGTTCGCTTTTTCGATCAAGGCAAGCACTTCATCAATGCTTTTTACCTTACCATCCAGTTTTGGCACAGGACAGAACTTACAATCATATACACATTTCTCGCTCAATGTAATATACGCCTGTCCAGGACAGTGAACGAGTTCTTCTTCAAGTTTTCCTCGTGCAAATTCTTTGCCGCCCTTTAAAATTACCAGTTCATCGCCCTCCATCACTGCACGCAAAGGGGAACCTTCGTTGACAGCAAGCCGCACGCGATGTCCGCCCGATGAGAAAAAAAATGCTGTATTGCCAGCACCCGGGCCAGCAGTTGGAACAGTTATTCTGCCAAGCAGAGATTTATCCACATCAACAGCACCGATAGCGATAAGTTCAGCCTTGATCTCAGGTTTCATGATATACACCAGTTAAGGTAAAGGTAATTTTAAGTTTAAGTTTAAGTTTAAGTTTAATTTTAATTTTAATTTTAAGTTTAGGTGCAAGATTAAGGATACATTGGTAAAAGATGTATGTTATTTGCGCGTAAATCATCTCTTAGATCGATGTTCTATTTTATTCTTTTCCCACACAAGAATCAAATATGTCAAAGGATGCAGCATCCGTTAAATCAAGATCCTACCACGAAACTACTTTATCGTATTCAAACAAAAGATGTACCATTCCGTTATAATCTACGGTCTCGGCTTCTAAATTCAGACCACGAGCCTGTACATCCGCATCAAGTACATACACTTTTGCAAAATCGGGGGACAGGTCGCCAAGCACTGCATCATGGATATACAGCAACCCTATCTCATTCTCATCTGCCTGCTTCTTTGCGATATCAATGGGTATGGTGTCGTTCATGTCCTTTATAATATGTAATATCTTTTGCATTCATATCACCTACCATGGAATTACAACATCAGAGTCTGCAATAAGTTGTGCGATCATATCATGTGAGGTCGGTTCAATACCAGACAACAGTTCAATATTTCTAGCCTTTGTCGCATCTTCATCTGCAACAAGACTGTTTGCGATCATCTTTAGCATCTCGATCTCTTCCGATGTGTCCTTTGCACCTACAATACCTGAATGAAGTTGTCCTGCATATCTTACACCTTCATCTAAAAACATCACAGTAACACTATCATCGCGAAGTGTGGCTCCGACTGCCATGCGCAAACCTTCGATGTTCCGTATGGTATTAAAGGGCGTGCGCCTGATGATGACTGCAATTTTTTTTTTCATAGTAATGTCCCATATTCATTCAAATATATAAAATATCAAAACGATATGAACCTGTCCGATTCTTTGATTATCGTTGCAAGGTCATACTGACTTCCATATACAATATTCGCAACAACTTCCACTTTTCTTTGTGCTGCATTATGAGCGCATAGAATAATCTCAACTCCATGTTCGATCAAAACCTGGAATGGCTCAAAAACAGAGTTATGTGTGCCATCTGCCATCAAAAAGATCGATACCGATATGCCTTGTTTGACAGCAGATTTACTAATTTCTATAACAGTATTGGTATTCTCGTGTTCTGGTGATGTAGTAAGCAGTATTCCGAGTTTCATGATTGTATACACGATCTGTATTTAGTTAGGCTTTTTGGATGCGAACTTTCCACAGTTTATCTGCGACCTTATCGATCCCCAAAACGGTGTGTCCTTCATTTGTTACGCTCTTTGGGACATTTTCGACTGCTGGTGCATGGTCGAAGATAACTGTTAGTAGGTCTCCGCTTTCAAGTTGTTCAAGCTGGAGTTTTGTTTTCACGAAAGTAAAAGGGCAAACATCTCCTGTCAGGTCTAATTCGATTTCTTGAGTCATATTTTCTACCTTTGATAATAAATTGAATGCAATAATTCATTCGATCAGGCATATATAATTTGAGGTCAAGGCAAACAGAAGACAATGCGCCTTATACATCACTATAAAATGTGTTTTGTGTTGTTCTTGTATGTTCGAGTTGCTTGGTTGTCCCATCCGGGTAAATAAATGTCAGCAAATCCACACTGATGCCAAGTTCATGTGAGTCGTGCAGATAGTATTCTCCGTTTTGCCTTGAAACATTCTTGACCATGACCACAGCATAGTTTTGTCCAATCTCTATTATCTCTACATCCTCAAATTCAAAAAAGATATCCTCAAACGTAGGTCCAAGATTGCGACTGCCAAGCAAGAAAACATAGACTTTTGCAAAAGGATCGAGATCATATGTTATCTCCACGATGCCATCTACTTTTTCAAAAGTCACAACCATTTGGGCAATATGTATGAATTGTTCATCATCTATCACTGTCGGTGGTGGCATAAAGGCTAATGCGAATGCTGCTATCAATAAGATCATAATTGCTGCAAGTGATTTCATGGTATCCGACGTATATACTTAATTTACCGGTTAATATCTCTTTTTACAAGAGTATACAATTATATAACTTTGATTATATATACCATAGTGTCTATAAAAGCGTCAAGTATATATGATTCAGTCACGTTTTCACAGTACAAATAAATAACATATAACATACTTACAATCCGATTACAAGGACATATCTTTTTATAATTATTAACACACAATGTGAGTTCAACATGGAAAACGACGATAATATTAATGAAGAAAACACATCGGTTGCACCTGGTGACTCTGATGTAGAGGTCAATGATGGTGCTACCAATGATACTACCAATGATACTACCATTGACACCAATGAAAATACAACTGCCAAGATAGAGGTTCCGGAACTCCAGATCGACCAGATCATAGGACAGGACCATGCTGTTGAAGTTGTCAGAAAAGCAGCAAGCCAGAGACGGCATGTCATGATGATCGGTACTCCCGGTACCGGAAAATCGTTGCTTGCAAAAGCGATGGCAGAACTACTTCCAAAAGAGGAATTGCAGGATATCTTAGCATATCCGAATATAGAAGACTCAAACAACCCCAAGATCAGGGAAGTGCCTGCTGGAAAGGGCAGGGAGATCGTCATGGCACACAAGATGGAAGCCAGAAAGAAAAGCCAGGCACGCAATATGCTGATGATGCTGTTCGTGTTCGGAATTGTTATGTATTCATTTTATGTGGGACAACTATTGTGGGGCATAATCGCAGCGATCATGATACTGATGCTGACACGCCAGTTCATGCCAAAAGAAGAACTTATGATCCCGAAACTTATCGTTTCTAATTTTGAAAAGGAACATGCCCCATATATCGATGCAACCGGAACACACGCAGGTGCGCTTCTGGGCGATGTAAGGCATGATCCATTCCAATCAGGAGGACTGGAAACACCTGCACATGACCGTGTGGAAGGTGGAGATATTCACAAGGCACATAAGGGCGTACTGTTCATTGATGAGATCAATACCCTGCGAATAGAATCACAGCAGAGTATGCTGACAGCCTTGCAGGAAAAAGAATTTTCGATCACAGGGCAGTCTGAACGCAGTTCAGGTGCGCTTGTAAAAACTGACCCTGTACCATGTGATTTTATTATGGTGGCTGCAGGTAATCTTGACGCGGTTGAAAAGATGCACCCTGCACTGAGATCCCGTCTAAAAGGATACGGATATGAGATATACATGCGTGATTCAATGGATGACACTGCTGAAAATCGTGAAAAACTTGTACGTTTCGTTGCCCAAGAAGTTGTAAGGGATGGCCATATCCCGCACTTTGACATGGAAGCTGTGGATGAAGTTATACGCGAAGCAAAACGCAGGGCTGGCAGAAAAGGTCATTTGACATTGAAACTGCGGGATCTTGGAGGACTTGTCAGGGTTGCGGGTGATGTTGCCCGTGCCGAAGGAGCGGAGATCACAACTGCAAAACATGTACTCGCTGCCAAAAAAATGGCACGTTCCATTGAGCAACAACTTGCAGATAGTTATCTTGAGCAGAAAAAGGATTACCAGTTATTCGGTAAAAAAGGTTCAGCGATCGGGAGAGTTAACGGACTTGCCGTAATGGGCGGGGATTCTGGGATAGTTCTTCCTATTATAGCAGAAGTAACACCATCCCAGTCGAGTTATGGAGGTCGAGTTATCGCAACCGGTATGCTGAAGGATATTGCCAAAGAGTCAGTACAAAACGTGTCGGCTGTTATCAAAAAAATGACAGGGAAAGATATTATGAACCACGATATTCACATACAGTTCATTGGAACTTATGAAGGTGTGGAAGGCGACAGTGCTTCGATCTCAATAGCAACCGCTGTTATATCAGCTATTGAGGGGATCCCGATCGACCAGACGGTAGCAATGACAGGTTCGCTATCAGTCAGGGGTGATGTGCTTCCTATCGGTGGAGTTACCTACAAGATCGAAGCAGCCGCATTGGCAGGGATCAAGAAGATTATTATTCCAAAGTCGAATGAAGCTGATGTTCTGATCGAAGACACGTATAAGGACATGGTTGAGATAATTCCAGTCACCAATATAAGTGAAGTTATCGAACACAGTCTTATTGCCAGTGACAGCGAAAAGAAAGGAATCGCGGATAAACTGAAAAAACTAACGAGTATAAAGTTGAATCTTGATATTCCAGATGTTGTTCCAGTAGCAATTAAGAAGATCAACAGCAGTACAGGAATAAATAATGCATAATGTAGATTTTTTTGATTCAAGAATAATTGAGGGTACTGCTACCTCAATTATTCTTGACAATGGCAAGATAGAGGAGATCTCTGTAAATTACACCCGCGGCGTGGGCGTGCGAGCTCTTTGTGGTGGCTCATGGGGATTCACATCAGCAGATGGTGATTTTGACATTCAGAAAGCTATAAGGTCAGCATTTGAACTTGCAGAAGGAATGGATTCAAAGACCCCACAAAGAAAGGTAGGACTGTTTCCAACTTCCACACCTATTCTAAAGAACATACCCCGCATCAAAGTTGACCCAGAGGACATTTCCATTGAGGAAAAAGTACAGCTCCTGAAGGATATTGGCGAGCATGCAAAAATAGATGGAGTTAGCAGCACAACGGCTGTTTATTCAGAATCTTCAATGAAAATGCAGTACAGCAATTCAGAAGACGTTGAATGTGAATATGAATTGATGCGAACAGGTTTTGCTATCAGTGCTGTTGCATCCCAGAATGGTGTATATCAAGCAGGCAGGGAAAGCAGGTTTGGGGTTTGTGGATATGAATTGTTCAATAAACACGATGCCTTTGCACTTGCAAAGTCTGCCGGAAAGACGGCTGTTGAACTTCTGTGTGCAAAACAGGCAAAAGGTGGAAATATGCCCGTAATACTTGATCCTGAACTTGCAGGCGTTTTTGCGCATGAGGCTGTGGGTCATGCATCCGAAGCGGACCTGGTGCTTGAAGGCAGTTCGGTTCTTGAGAACAAGATCGGCGAGCAGATCGCATCGCCTCTTGTCAGTGTTATTGATGACCCGACGCTACACGAATACGGGTATTACCCATTCGATGCAGAGGGTGTTCAGTCAACAAAAACAACGATTATAAAGAACGGCATGATGGAATCATACTTACATTCAAGAGAAACTGCTGCGCGTCTTGGTGGAATTCCAGGACATAGCAGGGCACAGGGTTATTCGATGCCGATCATAAGGATGAGTAATACATATATCGATAATGGCGACTCGAAATTCGAGGAGATGCTTGAGGCTATTGGTG
>JAHYJJ010000213.1:0-1833 GCA_019429165.1 Methanosarcinaceae archaeon
ATGTTACGTTAGATAATATCTCATTATATGGAACAAAATCTATTGTTTTTGAGATATATATACTAGGGCCATGTATAGTCAGATTGGTTGGATTAGTATATTTGTAGTGAGTGATACCAAGATGTGTGAGCATCAATTCAGTTGCAGGAATTGTAAATTTTCCGGCTCTTGTAGATTTTAAGCCATATCTGAATGTCAATTTACTGTTATTTTTAAGATCAAATGTCCAGCCAATGTCTTCATCAGGATCCAATATGAAATTATCAGGTATATTTTCATTCAACCTGACATCTTCAAAATAAATATCTTTCAGGTTTTCAATTTCAATAGTCACATACGCCCGTTCATCAATATATATCTCATAACCTGAGCTTTTTTCCATTGTGACAGTTGTATTGATCCATGTCCTTTTAGCATATTCCTCAGGCGGCAATTCCTTTGCCAGATAAAACTTGATCTTTGAATATGGACTTGGAATACTGATGCCAGTGACGATATCAACAACTTCGATTTTAAATTTACCATCAAATATATCATAACCGGGGATGTTACTGTTGTTCACAGAAAGTATGGTGCTCCATGATTTTGATGTATTGGTCATCAATATTGAGAGCAGAACATAATCATCAGGTACATCTGAATATCGTGGTGTGGAATATTCAATTGATTCAATAATATATCCACTTACATTGACTTTATCCCCCCAATAAAGTGTGTACTCTTCAGCATCAAGCCATTCAATCTCGTCTTCTGTCTGTGCTGATGTAATGTTAACACATATTGATACACTTACTGCAAATAGTGCAAATACTACAATAATTGCGGATAAATGGACCAATTGATCTATTTTCATGTGATATAATTTTAGTTCTTACGCTTGAATATCATGTAGATACTAACAAGTGCCAATATTGAAAACAACCCTTCAAACCCGGGTTCGGTTTGTTCTTCAACTGGTAAGGATGGATTTGACTTATCTCCATTGTTAGGATCATTTGTCTGCGCAGTTCCGCCTGTGTTTCCTCCAGTTGTAGAATCTGTTTCTGTGACTGGTTCTACAACAGATATTACGGGCATGTTTGATATTTTTTCACCTTTGTAGCTTTCAAGATCAATAAAACTCGCAGTGGCAGAAGGTAATTTCACATCACCCGCTGTATCCATTCGGATCACATAAGAATAACTTTTGGAACTGCTTTTTTTCATAACTTCTTGAAAACCGGTATCTCCACTAATAAGCGTCGCACCTTTTGGTATCGAATCAGAAGCAGTAACACTTGCATCTCTGTCACCTGTATTATCAACCTTAACCGTAACTGTCACTTCAGCCCCGGGTGCAACATTTAATGAACTAACGCTTTTTGTAAGTGTGATGTATGGGCCATTCACTTCTATTTTCGGAGTTTTTGATGAAATACTGTATTTTTTACCGTTAGGTGCCGTAAACTCAGCAACTGCTGCAGGGGAAGTGTATGTTCCGGGTTTTATGGGCTTTAGTGAATACTTAAACAGCTCATTTGTACTTTCACCTGCCTTTAGTGAAATAGTCTTTTGAAGTGTTACGCTGTCTTTTAATTCTAATCCTTCAATAACCAGATCAGTTGCTGTGATAGAATTAAGATCTACAATACCTGCATTCCTGATACTTACAAGAACATAAGCGGTTTCATCCATGTATATGTTTTCAGTTATTGTTTTTGTGGCAATCAATTCCCACTTCTTTTCAATGTTCACAGATTTTGATTTCGTACCGGTATATTCTGCACCTTTGATATCATAGCCTTTTGCGTCAGCGGAAATTGAAAATGCAGTTTTATCCCACAAATGAGGCAC
>JAHYJJ010000032.1:0-13091 GCA_019429165.1 Methanosarcinaceae archaeon
AATACTTTCACCCCGCTTGGCTCGAGGTTATATAACTACGGATGCTTCTAGCATCAAATGACCGAGCAGCATCATACACTCACCGAACGTATGCGTATCCTTGCACAGGGCACCAAATACGACAGTTGCAACCAGAGTGCAGTGTGCCACGCTTTTGGACCGGATGGAAGGTGCATCCAGCTCTACAAGACCCTGCTCACCAATTCATGTGCCGGAGAGTGTGCATATTGTCCAAACCGCAGGGGACGTGATACGGTGCGTGCGACACTGACACCGGAGGAAATTGTAAAAATAACATGGTCGTTCTACCGCAAGAACGCCATCGAGGGACTATTTCTATCATCAGGCATCATCGGTGATGCAGAGAACACAGCCGAAAAGCAGCTTGAAGTGGCAAAACTGTTGCGTGGTCAGGGGTTTACGGGATACATACACACACGTGTAATGCCAGGCACCCCGAAATATCTTCTTGAACAGATCGCAGAACACTCCAACAAGTTCGGGGTAAATGCCGAAACCACTAGTTCTGTCAACTATTCCGAAGTTTGCCCGAATTTTGATTACAATAATGACATTCTGACCCGCCTGAAATGGACACGCGAACTTATCGAAAAACAAAGGCGAAAGGTCGGATATGGCGGTCGCATTGTAGGTGCGAACGATACGCAGTTCGTTGTGGGTGCGGTCAACGAGCCTGACAGGGAAATCATCAGCACCGTGCACAAGTTCATGGACAGGTATGCACTTCGCCGCCCATACTTCATGAGTTTTGACCCCGTGCCGGATACGCCACTGCAAAATGGTATCGCATCACCAAAATGGCGCGAGAACCGGTTGTATCAGGCATCGTTCCTGATGAAGGATTATGGTATCAAGGCATCTGATTTTGATGTGATATTCAATGATGAAGGTTTTCTTGCAGATGACGATCCCAAGATGCGTCTTGCGTGTGCACATCCCGATTATTTCCCGATGAACATAAACACGGCACAGCGTGATGAGTTGCTCATGGTTCCCGGGATCGGTCCTATCAGCGCGAACCGTATAATGCAGGCGCGCCCGATCGCATCGGAACAGGAATTAGCGCGCATGGGTGTCGTTATCTCACGCGCCCGTCCGTTCATTGAGATCAACGGCAGCAAGCAGACCAACCTGTATTCATTCCAGGGATTGGAGGCGGGTTCATGATAATAGCATTCAGGACAAATGTAGACGGGATACTTCTTGCATGTTCCACGTTAAAAAAGCATCCTGATGCCGAACTGATGTTCGCAAAGGACAAACGCGAACTGGAACAAAAACTCAATTTTTCCAAAACTGAGGATGAGGTCGTGAAACTTGGTTTCACCCCGGCAGGCGGTACGGAAAAGTTGGTTCTGGAAATACTTGGCAAACGCCCTGCAAAAATGTCTCGCACCGATACAAGACCTGTGCAGTACATCGACCTTGTATTGCGGCACAGTAAGGCGAATCCTGCTGAACTGGTGCGTCTGATCGTATCCTGCAATGGAAGTGCCGAACATCTTTACACAGGAAAGTCAAAACTTGCACGCAGGTATTATAATTACATGCGTGACGTTACCCGCGCGTGGCAGAGGATGTGCATGTTCGCACGTCCCGATCTTGTAAATGGTGTCCTCACGGTTGACATTGATTCTCCGCACGATGTTGCCGACATATTTTGCAGGTGGCTTGCCAAAAAGAACCCCGATCTACCCGTGGCTGTTACGTTCGGCAATGCTGCATGGGTTGGTAATGGGGAACTGGTAGGGCTTGACCGGTTTACAAAGACTGCGGCAGCGTTTGTAAAAAGCCTGCGCAAACCGTCTTCATCAAAGGATAATGAGGTCGACAAATTGTGGGATGTATTTTACAATTCTCAGATGATCGAGACCAGACGAAACCGCAAGCTTGCAAGCAAGATGCAGCCAAAGAGTTCTGCCGGCATGAGCAAGATGGCTAAAGCGGACAGGTACAAGGTCGAACGCGGGATCTCAAATTGCACGCTGGAGATGTTTACCGGGGACAACTACGAGGCAAGTGTATGAAAAGTTTGCAGGATATTCCGCGCATCGGGGAGAAGATGGCACAGCGTTTCAGAGAACATTTTGGAAGCGAGGAGGCAGCACTTGATGCAATAATTGGTGGTGACATTGCAGGCATATCCGAAGTTGAAGGGATTGGACAGAGATATGCGATATCCCTTGTACATGAGGTACGCGCACAGGTGGAAGGCGTTTCGATCTCTGATTTCCTGAAAACAAAAGAATCCATGGATATCTATGAGCGGCTACTCGATATCATAAAACAGTTCGCACACACGCGGTATGCAAAAGATAAACTTCATATCTATTTTCCGTACCCTGCATCCAAAAAAGATAAGATCGTATCCGTGCGCGAGTCAGTATCATATTATATAGACACTGCAAAGTTGCTAAGGAACAATAGTGATTTCCCGAATTTTCCGGATCTGCTTTCGGGGATCCGTCCACTGAATCTCAAATACAATCCACCTCAAATACGCGAGCGTGCGATCATCACTGCCAACCATGAGGAGTTCGAATATGCGCGCCAGAGGTTTGGCAGTGCCATTGCTGTGCAGATGGTAAATTCGCCTTCCGAGTTCGTAGATGTGGCGCGAGGTTATTCTCATGTCATTGCATCAGGTGACGCCTTCCTTGGATTCGACTTTCCCGAAGATGTTGAACCTGAATATGTACCAGACCTGCAAAGAATGGAAGACTGGCAGGTAGTTCCTGAACAGGTGATAGGTTTTTTTGCAAAGAACCTTGCAACCATAGAATGTTCGATAGCAGTCGTAAAAGCGATACGAAAAACCGGTACCATGTTCTTTGAACAGGTAAGTGAGAAAGATCTTGAAGAACTTGATATGGCACTGTCCATGATCGATGAAAGCGGGGATGTGAAAGCCGGAAATGACCCGGATATTGATCTACTCAATTCGATCATTGAGAACATGGATGCCTGTATTTCCGATGCTGTGAGGGACGCTAACACAAAACTGGATAAGTGCCTGACCGAAAGTAAAATAATTATCAGTGGACAGGATATGCTCAAGGTTATGAGCGGGGATGTGGAACTCAAAGAGATGCTTGAGAAGGAAGTGTCCAGATCATATCACACTGTCGTCAAGGAAGCAAAGAAACGAATTTCAAACGAACTCGGGCTTGGGAAAAAAGAGATGTTGATAGCAGAGTCATTTTTCCCTGATGAGATCATGCATCCTGTTGAAGTTGACCGCGATCATGTGAATGCACTAAAACAGTATGTGTTACATAGCATACAGAAAAAGAAGATCGAACACAAACGCAATATTTCAAAAACCCTGCACGGATACCGCGACATTGTGCATGAGATGGTTCGCAGTATGTTGGATTTTGATGTAGGGTTCGCGATAGGATGTTTTGCACATGAGTACGATCTTGCAATGCCGGAGTTGATTAATAAAACAGGGATAGGATTTGCGAAAGGTGAGAACCTGTTTTTGAGATCGCGGCATGGCGAGGTTACCCCGATAGACTATTCGCTCGGTGATACGGTTCACAGCCCGCAAGACAAAAGCAGGGTTGTATTGCTCAGCGGTGTGAACTCGGGAGGCAAGACCTCAATGCTCGAACTCATTGCACAATGTATAATACTTACACACATGGGATTTCCGACCCCTGCGAAGTCGCTCGAGATCGGGATGTCGGATGGATTGTACTATTTCGCAAAATCGAAAGGGACACTGGACGCAGGTGCCTTCGAGACCACACTAATGAATTTTTCAGTGGTTGCAGACAATTCCAGCAAGGTGGTTTTAGTTGATGAGATGGAATCCATTACAGAACCTGGCGCATCCGCCAAGATAATTTCAGGCATACTTGAGGTTCTGTCAGAGAATAGGGACAGCATGGCTGTGTTCGTGTCACACCTGCCGGAGTTGATACTGGAAAACACGGAGTGCAGTGTCAGGGTTGATGGGATCGAAGCAAGCGGGCTTGATGCCGACCTCAACCTTATCGTGGAGCGTACCCCGCGCTACAATTATATTGCAAAAAGCACGCCAGAATTGATAGTTGAGCGGCTTTCAAGAAAAACAACTGGGGCTGAGCAGGCGTTTTATGAAAGGTTGAGGGCGAAGTTTTAGTTGTGATATCTAGTGTAGAGTCAACCATACAATATCGTTAATGGAAAGGGGCAAGATGTATGTGAAAAACAAAGCAATCACACGCGCGCAGCGCGGCACGTTTCTGCACCACAAACATGAAATCTAATACGGTTTTCAAGTGTCAGCGAATTTGTTGTTCTGAAAATTGTATATTTGGGCTATAGGTTTAGTAGCATTGAAATGCTCCGCCTGCGGCGGGGATTGATGCTATGGTTTTTGTAGCAGGAAATCTCCAACCAATCCTTGTATCTCCCCTCATTATTGGTTTTATGGTGTATTTTTCAAACACATTACTGTCCAGTACATTTTTACCAAATATTACCTTACCATCCGATAGAACATCCAATGCAAAAGGATTTGTAATATCTTTTAAACTGCTCTCTTCCATGAAAATTGCATCCACAGGTATCCCAAGTTCTTTGAATCCACATTTTTTAATCGTATGCCATTGGTCTTTGCATTGCTTTTCAGAATATTTTTTGACGATAACCAGCACATCATAATCGCTATGCTCATCAAAATCTCCTCTTGCAGTACTGCCAAACAGTACGATTGAGACTAAATTTCGCCCCACTGTTTCTTTTATCAGTTCAATGATATGTTTCATTCAACACGACCATGTTTTTATTAATATTTTCAATTGATAATTTGCTATTTAATACAGCACACCTTTTGTACTCTTGACCCTGTCGCCTTCGACAACGACAGCGCGGCGCAATGCATACGCAAACGCCTTGAAAAGTGCTTCGATCTTATGGTGGTCATTCTCACCATACACCATCACATGAAGGTTCATTTTAGCATTTTCGGCAATTGATTCAAAGAAGTGCCCTACCATCTGGGTATTGAACTCACCAACTTGTGGTGCTTCAAACTCTGCATCCAAAACCAAATGACTGCGTCCTCCAAGATCCAGTGCTACATCTGCCAGTGCTTCATCCATAGGAATACGAGCCTCTCCAAATCTGGCAATACCGGTTTTGTCACCGAGAGCCTTAGCAATTGCCTGTCCAAGAACGATGCCTGTATCTTCGATCAAGTGGTGTTCATCAACATCAAGGTCACCTTTTGCATTAACTGTTAGATCAAAACCACCGTGTCTTGCAAATGCTGTGAGCATGTGGTCAAAAAAGCCAATACCTGTACTGATATCTGTCGAACCGGTGCCTTCAAGTGTCAGTTCCATTTTAATATCGGTTTCGTTCGTCTTACGTGATATCTTTGCGGTTCTCATGAGATTCCCCTTAACGTTAAATATTACTGTCTTAATCTATTTATAAATCGTCCCTGATAATATTTATCGCTTCTGGAAGTGTGATTTTGTTTGTGTAAAGCGCACTGCCAACAACAACACCCGATGCACCTGTGTTTTTCAGCGCAACGATATCTTCAAGGGTTGTGACGCCACCCGATGCGATAACTGGAATATTTACCGATTTTACAAGAGCCCGCGTAGGCTCAGGGTTTACACCCTGCATCAGTCCTTCGCTATCTATATTTGTAAAAAGAATGCTTCCTGCCCCAAGTTTCTCGAACTGTATCCCCATTTCAACAGGTGTGAATTGTGACTCCTTTGTCCAGCCCTCAATTGAGATCTTACCGTTCTTAGCATCAAGTGCCACATTTATGTGCTCGCTTCCAAACTCATCAGCGAGTCTTTTGATCAATTCCGGTTCATTTAGTGCCGCTGTGCTCAATATAATCCTGTCAACACCGATATTGAGAAGTGCTGTCCCGTCCTCGAATGACCGGATACCCCCGCCTACCTGTATCGATATTCCCAGAGGTTTGCACTCCTTAACGATCCTTTCAATAATAGGTGCATTATTTCGTGTACCTTCGATCGCACCATCAAGGTCGATCAGGTGGAGTGTTTTTGCACCCTGTGCCACCCAGTCAAGTGCAACTTCAACAGGATCGTCGATGGACACCAGTTCGGTGCCTGGTATTCCCTGTACCAACTGGACACATTTACCCCCTTTCATATCAACTGCAGGTATTACTTCAAACATGTTCATTTCCACCCATTATGTGATCATACGTTCGATTGGCACAACCAGAATACCACATGCTCCGACATCTTTAAGTTTGCTTACGGTGGAAAATATCATATCAGCATCCACGACAGCATGAACAGCCAGGATAGAGTCATCGGATTCTACTTTCATCACTGTAGGGCCTGCAAGTCCTGGGAGAACCGCTTTTACAGCATCCAGTTTATCAGCCGGAACGTTCATCATCAGGTATCGCTTTCCTTTCGCATTTAATACGCTTTCGATCGCGGTTTTTATGTACTGTATCTTTTCCTTTTCTGCCGCACTTTTACGGTTTGTTATAAGGCGCACGGACGATGAGAATACGTCTTCTATCACTTTTAAGTGGTTTGTCAAAAGTGTTGTACCGGAACTTGAGATATCAACGATCGCATCAGCGATCCCGACATGCGGCGTCATCTCACATGCTCCGCTTACCTTTACGACACTGATGTTTATTCCGAGTTTTTCAAAATACTGCTTTGTGATGTTCGGGAATTCGGTTGCAACACGCATACCTTCAAGATCTTTTGGTGTTGTTATGGGCGAATCGTCAGGGACGGCGAGTACGAGTTTTGCACGGCCGAAATTCAGATCAAGGATTATGTCAACATTTGCACCGGTTTCCGATATCAGGTCAAGTCCGGTGATGCCTACATCTGCAGCACCATCCTGCACGTATTCAGGGATGTCTGCGGCTCTTGCGAACAGGAATGTTATGTCAGGATCGGTGGTCTTTGCGAACAGCTTTCTGCTTGCTCCTTCAAGAACAGGGAGGCCGGCTTCTTTGAGTAAGGCCACAGTAGGGTCGTGCAGCCGACCTTTGTTGGGTATTGCAATACGTATCATGGGGAGAGTCCTTCTGGCGAGAAAATTTTCCCTTCGGTCGAATTAACTCGTACTATATATAAAATATATACTAATACAAAACGG
Source organism: Methanosarcinaceae archaeon (assembly GCA_019429165.1). Lineage (GTDB taxonomy): Archaea > Halobacteriota > Methanosarcinia > Methanosarcinales > Methanosarcinaceae > Methanovorans. The sequence continues at coordinate 7,138 of JAHYJJ010000032.1, forward strand.
TGTTTACTATTTAAAATGTGTTTGGAAATTAAATTCATGACATATAGAGTTCACGCTGGCATGGTGTAATTTATTTTTTATGTATTTAGGAACCATCGGGCTGTATTATAACGGGCAGTAATTAACAAAATGGGTAATATTAAATATAAATAGTATCTTTATAAGAAATTACATTATAATTAGTTCTACATTCATATGTTATACTTAAAATTATATTTAATTTCACACCTAAATAAATTTACAATCTGAAACATAAAAGAGGATAAAATGATACGGAATATTAAAGTCGAGCATCTTGTTGAGACACCAGTGGAAAAACAGCAGATCGAACTTGTTGAGCGGAAGGGTGTCGGTCATCCTGACAGTATTTCTGATGGACTGGCAGAGGCTGTAAGCCGTGCATTGTGCCAGGAATATATTAAAAAGTGCGGTGTGGTGCTTCACCATAACACTGACGAGACACAGATCGTAGCAGGACGTTCAAATCCTCAATTTGGTGGCGGAGAGGTACTAAAACCTATCTACGCGCTTCTTGTTGGAAGAACTACAATGGAATTTGATGGTCAGGAGATCGCTACTGAGTCAGTAGCAGTTGAAGCGGCTCGTAGATATGTGAAGAACACGATCGCAGATATTGATCTTGAAAGGGATATAATTATTGACTGCAAATTCGGAACAGGTTCATCTGACCTTCGTGACGTTTTTAACAGGGACCAGATCCCAATGGCAAATGACACGTCATTTGGTGTGGGTCATGCACCGTTCTCGGAACTTGAGATGATCGTGTATAATACTGAGAGGATGCTTATCACAGACCTTAAGAAAACAATTCCGGGGATTGGTGAGGATATCAAGGTCATGGGTCTTCGTGATGGGGATGACATTACACTTACAATTGGATGCGGTATGGTGGGCAGACATGTTGATGACCTTGACCATTATGTAAACATCAAGGAAGAGATGCAGGATTATGTTGTTGACCTTGCTGGGAAATACACAAACCGCAACGTTTTCGCTTATGTGAATACTGCAGATAAGATAGATCAAGGCTCTGTTTTCCTGACTGTTACCGGAACATCTGCAGAGATGGGTGATGATGGGTCTGTCGGCCGTGGAAACCGCTGCAATGGATTGATCACTCCGAACCGTCCTATGAGCATGGAAGCGACCAGTGGTAAGAACCCGATCAACCATATCGGAAAGATATACAATCTTCTTTCTACCCAGATGGCAAAGGATATCGTCAAAGCTGTCCCGGACGTTGAGGATGTATATGTGAGGATACTCTCACAGATCGGTCAGCCTATCGACCAGCCTCTTGTTGCGAGTGCACAGGTAATTCCTAAGGAAGGTACCAACTTTGCGACCATTCGTTCTGAAGCAGAGGTTGTTATTGATGACTGGCTTGCAAACATTACTAAGATCACAGAAATGGTGATCAACGGTGAATTGGATACATTCTAAATCTCAAGTTTTAAGTATAAATCAGAAATTGGGCAGAAAATGGATGCTTGCAAATCCAGTGTCTGCTCAATCAATTCTTTTTTGTTTCAGTGTATATTTTTATAAATTATTGTGCGAGTAAATCCTGGTGTAGCGAGATTTATCTCGTAGTTTGGCGAAAAGGATAAGTACCATTATGCGTATGGAAGTGGTGCATCGCCTATTGTTAACATTGACCCGCCTTAACTCAGTGGTAGAGTGCGCGGCTGTAGTATGGTTCATGCGACCCTGTGTCGCACATACCGCGCAGGCACCGCGATGTCCCCGGTTCAAGTCTGGGAGGCGGGACCTTTTAACATTGCATAGGGCCTTTCGAACGAATCGCTAAAAGCGCTTCTAACGAATCGCTTTTATCTCCGTTAACAAAAAGGCTTAAATGCGAAAACATGCTTTAGGATATACTCGCATAAACTACATGTTCGGATAGTGTAGTGGCCTATCATGGTGCCCTGTCGAGGCTCCGACTCGGGTTCGAATCCCGGTCCGAACGTATCTTAACTTTTCCCGACATTTTATCGGGATTTTTTTTCTTGTTTTTTTGTACATTTGAGTTATAATTTTATCTATTTTCAATAGAAAATCATTTACACAATCGTTTCAATGAATATTAATTGAAATCGAGAGATATTAAAATGAAACCACACAATAACACTGTAAATTCTAACGATTTAGATGAATTTCAAAATATAATTGGTGTTCGTTTTAACGATACTAAATATTTGATACAATCATTATTGCATGGCTCACTTTTCAGTGGTGACAAAACGAAATTAGACGCATTTAAAAGAGTAAACGGTCTCGAATCTGACAATTATGAAAAACTGGAATACCTTGGGGATTCGGTACTGGGTCTAATTGTATCTGAATATTCTTATCATGAAAAAGTAATTGAAGAATATGCGAGAGCACAAGAACGAAAAATAGAGGGCGTTTTAACTGATATTAAGAAAATATTGGTGTCCAATGACAATTTAAAACCACTGGCACATAAAATCGATCTTGATGATTATATTCTATATGGCTATCTGGAAAATATTAGTGACATATATGCAAATGTAATTGAAGCGCTTATTGGCAGTATTTATCTTGATCAGGGATATGTTGAAGCGAAGAAATTTGTATGCAAATTTTTTGATATAAAAGGTGCTTTAAGCAAAATTGTGGATTCAAACCCCAAAGGAAATTTGAGTGAAATTTGCGATAAGAAAGGCTGGGATCTCCCTGAATATAAATTAATAAAGGATGAAGGCCCAGATCATAAAAAAACATTTACAGTCGGACTATATATTTGTGGTGAGCAAGTTTCCATTGGAACCGGGCATAAGATACAATATGCAGAAATAGATGCTGCTGAAAAATATCTAAAAGAAATTACATCGGCAAATTAAAAACAAAAATAAGCGATCCCGAAGGGATTCGAACCCTTGGCCCCCGGGTTAGAAGCCCGGTGCTATATCCTGGCTAAGCCACGGGACCGCGTAGTATGGTGTTTGCTGTGAGTGGAGTACGAAATAGATGTTTATCCATAAAAGGCTTTTGTATAAAAAAAACTCAAAAAGCGTAAGGATATTATTGGAAAATCCATCTCTTCAACATAAATATTAATATATGGTACGAATAGTATCAAGAAATACTTATTAGCATTACCTTTGACGAGGTTTCATACATGAGTGAACTACTGATATATTCAAACGGTGTATATGTGCCAAAATCCCAGGCTACTACTTCTCTTTATGACCATGGTTTCCTCTATGGCGACGGTGTTTTTGAAGGCATCAGGGCGTACAACGGGCGTGTTTTCAAGTTAGACGAACACATCGACAGGTTATACGATTCTGCAAAAGCCATCGCGCTTAAGATCCCGATGTCAAAAGAAGAGATGAAAGACGCGATCCTTGAGACTCTGCGAAAGAACAACTTGACCGATGCATACATCAGACCTATTGTTTCAAGAGGCGTAGGCGACTTGGGACTCGATCCCCGCAAATGTCCTGTGCCCAACATCTACATCATAACACAGGAATGGGGCGCAATGTATGGCGACCTATATGAAGTAGGGTTGACAGCAATAACAGTTGCAATCAGGCGAAACGCACCGGATGCGCTCTCACCTAACATCAAATCTCTGAATTACCTCAACAACATTCTCGCGAAGATCGAAGCGAACGAAAAAGGCGGCGATGAGGCAATATTCCTTGACAACAACGGCTATGTTTCCGAAGGTTCCGGCGACAACATATTTGTCGTCAAGAACGGCAAGGTCGTAACCCCGCCAACCATCAATAACCTAAGGGGTATAACAAGAGCCGCAGCAATTGATATTTTAAAAGAGATGGATCATTCTATCACAGAAGTGAACATCGGTATGTTCGACCTTTACACAGCGGACGAGATATTTGTGACTGGCACCGCTGCCGAATCCGCCCCGATCACAAAAGTTGACGGACGCGTAATAGGTGATGGAAAACCAGGACCCATAACAAAGAAAATGATCGAAGCATTTGAGTACATAACACAGAACACTGGTACCACGATCAATCCTTAACATTAGTGTTTTTGCGGGATGTTTTATCCCGCATTTATTTTAATATATATTTTATTGCGATTACCAACTCTTATCCAGATTTATTGGTATTTTTAATTCCACTTAGGATTTATTCTGGATATATGTTCATGGGAAAAGTGGCATTTTTTCTGCAATTATAAAATTAGGGATGAACACTATAAAATATAATGCAGATATCAAAAAGAGTTGACGTTAAATAATAAACTTATGGGTGGGTGACCGCCTATTCACACAGCCGGCTCTGGCACAATAGTTATATAGAACTACAAACATCTAAAATGACCTGAGACCTGTATTTACAGGTTCCTTATAATTAATCTATTACTAAATTGGAGGCTTAAAGATATGGCAGGACAAATGACTGGACAGCCAATTTTCATTATGAGAGAAGGCAGTCAAAGATCAAAAGGCAGAGAAGCACAGAGTAACAACATCATGGCTGCAAAAGCCGTTGCAGAAGCTGTAAGAACCACACTCGGTCCAAAAGGAATGGACAAGATGCTTGTTGATGGAATGGGCGATGTAGTAATCACCAATGACGGTGCAACCATTTTAAGAGAAATGGATATCGAACACCCTGCAGCAAAGATGATCGTTGAAGTCGCAAAGACACAGGACAGCGAGGTCGGAGACGGCACAACAACTGCTGCTGTACTTGCTGGCGAACTTCTCAAGAAAGCAGAAGACCTTATCGAGCAGGACATACACCCAACAATTATCGCATCAGGGTACAGAATTGCAGCCGACAAGGCAGCCGAAATTCTTGAATCACTTGCAAAAAGCGTCACTGTTGATGACCGTGAACTTCTTATCAACATCGCCACAACCGCAATGACCGGAAAGGGTGCAGAAGCATCAAAGGATATACTTTCAGCAATTGCAGTGGATGCAGTTTGCAGCATTGTTGACAGGGACGATGATGGCAATACAGTTGAGATGGAAAATATCAAGGTCGAGAAAAAGACCGGTGCCCGCATGGAAACATCGGAACTCATCGAGGGTATGATCATCGATAAAGAGCGTGTACACACAAATATGCCAAAAAAGGTTGTGAATGCAAAGATCGCACTTCTCAACTCCGCTATCGAACTCAAAGAAACAGAAGTCGATGCTGAGATATCAATCACATCCCCAGATCAGTTACAATCTTTCCTTGATCAGGAAGAGAAGATGTTAAAAGACCTTGTTGCAAAGGTTGTAAACAGTGGTGCAAACGTTGTATTCTGCCAGAAAGGTATTGACGACATGGCACAGCACTTCCTTGCAAAAGCAGGTATCTTTGCTATCAGGCGTATCAAAAAGAGTGACATGGAGAAACTCGCAAGAGCAACCGGCGCAAGTCTCATCACAAACTTTGATGAGATTGCAGACAGCGACCTTGGAATTGCAAAGCTTGTCGAGGAACGAAAGGTCGGCGGCGACAACATGACATTCGTCACAGGATGCGACAATCCAAAGGCAGTATCCATTCTTCTTCGTGGCGGTACAGAACATGTACTCGACAACATCGAGAGAGGACTTGAAGATGCACTTCGTGTAGTAGGCGTTGTGATCGAAGACGAGAAACTCGTTGCAGGCGGTGGAGCACCGGAAGTTGAAGTTGCACTTAGACTTCAGGAATATGCAGCAACACTTAGCGGTAGGGAACAGTTGGCAGTCAAAGCATTTGCAGAAGCACTTGAAGTAATACCAAGAACACTTGCAGAGAATGCAGGTCTTGACCCGATCGATATGCTTATGGAGCTTCGTGCACACCATGAAAAAGGCGTAAAGACAGCAGGTCTTAATGTCTATGTAGGTGAGGTTATTGACATGTGGGAAGCAGGAGTTGTAGAACCTCTAAGAGTTAAAACTCAGGCAATCAACGCAGCAACCGAATCAGCAG
>JAHYJJ010000214.1:0-1821 GCA_019429165.1 Methanosarcinaceae archaeon
GATGCTAAATTGACAGATGCCATTCAGTTGTATCTCAAAAATGGTTTTTCGGTTGTAAAGGAAGAAGAGGGTATAGTGTATTTTAAAAGATCACTTCACATGTGACGTTCTATGCTACTGTCGAGTCAACCATAAAATGTCGTAGATTGAAAGGGGCAAGACAAATGCTAAAAATGTCACGACCACACCCTCGCAGCGCAGCGCGTTCCTGCACCACTACCATGAAATATAATATATCTTTCAAGCGTCGACGTATTTGCTGTTCTGATAATTGTATGTTTAGGCGATGGGGTTAATAGTAGTGGAATGCGCCGCCTATGGCGTTCGCCACATTCGTTTAAATTTTCGATGCAATGTAATATGCCTAAACTCAAATAAGCGCGATAAACAGCCAAACCGGAATAAACCATACATCAATTCCTTCGATCGTTTCTCTTTTAAAGTCATCCTTTGTAACCAGCATGCCTGTGTTTGCCTTGAATCTTTCACAAAAGCGCAGCACTGATTTCACATCACTTTTCCCGATGGAATTCTGGTACTTTACTTCTATTGGAAGAGGTATATTATCGAGAGTTACAATAAAATCAACTTCAACACCATCACGCCAATAACTAACATCATCGAAACGACGAGTCAGGTGAGTAAATACAACATTTTCAACAAGTACTGGCATATCATCCGGACTTGAAATTGCATTTTTAAGACCGGTGTCGATCATATACACTTTCTTTTCTTTTTGCATTATCGCTTTTGAGGAATATGAAAAATAGTTGACCATGAAAATAAGGTATGTTTCCTCAAGATATTTCACATAACGAATTACGGTTTCAAGATCAATCTCAAGTGCCGATGATATTTTTCTGAAACTAAACCTTTGTCCTACATTCTGCGCAAGGTATGCTGCAATGCTTTCAAGAGCTTTCACATCCCTTACTGCATATGTTTTCAAGATATCTTTGTAGATCGTATCGGAAAAATATTGTTTTAGTATTTCTTTTGATCTGCTTTCTTCTTCACGAAGAAGGCGAGGATAACCTCCGCCTTGAAGATAGTCCAAAAACAAAAGTTTAATTTTGTTCTTTTGCGAAAGAAGGGTATTGTAGGTTCTTTCGAACTTTTCGAACTTAAATTGTATTTTTTCAACTTGAATGTTATCCCTTGCAGAGAGATACTCTCTGAATGAAAAGGGATGGATCAAAAATTTAAGATTACGCCCAGTTAATGCGGCAGATTCATCTTTTATCGCAAGTGAACTGGAACCTGATACTATGAATTTCATGTTCGGATACTGGTCAAAATACTTCTTTAGCCACAATTCCCATCCATTGAAAAACTGTACTTCATCGATAAAAATGTATAGTTCTTCATTCATCAACTCTTTTGCGAGAATTTCCTGATATGAATCGAACAGTTTTATAAACAGGTCTTCTTTAAGGTGCAAAGTTATTTCAGGGTCATCAAGTGAAAAATAGAGGATGTTCAACGGGTTTGTATCATTCTTTAACAATGCGTCTATAAGCTGGAACATTATCGTGGTTTTTCCGGCACGTCTTGGACCTAGCAAGATCAAGATCTCCCGATCATCCATATATTTTTCAACATCCACCGTTTTCTCTCGAATCGTCGTGTTTTCATAGATGTGCGGCAGTTTACCGGTGTTCCACCAGTTGTTGGTTCGGTATAGGTATTCTTTCATGATGGTCAATGTGGGTTTTTAGTTAATCAAATTGTCGGTTATGTATGACAATTAAAGGCTAAATTGTCGGTTATGTATGACAGTTTTTGAAAACCGAGAGGTTAATTGTGTTTTAACGAGTTGAA
>JAHYJJ010000033.1:0-12969 GCA_019429165.1 Methanosarcinaceae archaeon
TAGTTCAACTTTCATTTCTTCATAGCATTTGTTACCCTGGCAGATTATCCGAATCAGACTTTCAGAGTTTTCCACATTGTCCTGTGAGCTTCACACATTCCATTACTGATAATTCATGTCACAGTAGTGTCACTCCGAATGGAGAGAGTGGTATTTCTGCAATTCAAGATATGACTTTCTTGTCACAACGCCGCCAGGCGGCATGTTCCATTATCACCAATAAAAAATCTCACTTCATCTTATCTCATTTAATGGACATACCAATAATTTGAATAATTAAATAGGGTTCAGTGTTATGGAAATGCGCCTCCTACGGCGGTTTGAGTCGGTATTAAAAATATCTAAACAAAAATCGTTTCGTTTTGGTAACTATTCAGCCATACATAAACGATATCGGTAGACTTAATAGTTCACAAATAGATAATTGCACACAATTGTCAAACACCTTTAAAATCGATGGACCTGAACTCAGTATTAAAAACTAAAAAATGTATCGCCATAGATACAAATAAGCGAATTTTCGCCATCGATGTCCGGTCTTAAGGGTGGCTGAATAGTTACTCTTTTTGAATTAATACCGTATGTTCATAGATAGTTGCACTTGACCCCGCTTGGGTCAAAACACTTGTTGCATGACACACAAGAAACCTGCTCGCTCTCCCCACTTTTTAGTTTAATTATCAGGTCAGGTTCACGGATGAATGGGCGGCTCATGGAGATCATGTCGGCATATCCATCGCTCAATAGTGATTCCATCATGGTTTTTGAGCGTACACCGCCAACAAGTATGATGGGTATGTTCACTGCTTCTTTGATCGCCTTTGAGTATTGCTTGAAGTAGGCTTCTTTTTCAGGCTTGTTAATTGCAGAGCGTGACATTATTGGTCCTGCTTCGGAGATCCCGCCGCTTACTTCTATTGCACAGATTCCGTTCTGCTCAAGTATCTTTGCGATCTCAACACATTCGGGTGCATCGAGGCCGATTTTTCCGGATTTACTGTCAAATCCATCTGTGGCATTCAACTTTACCATTATTGGGAAATCGTTGCCTGTTGTCTGGCGTATGCGTTTGATTATGTCAACGATGATCTGGGTTCGTTTTTTTACTGATCCGCCCCATCTGTCAGTTCGTTTGTTTGTGTATGGGGAAATGAAATTGCTGAGCAGGAAACCATGTGCGCAGTGTAGTTGCACGCCATCGAACCCCGCTTCTTTTGCGCGTCTGGCGGCGTTTGCGAAATCTTCGATGGTTTCGAAGATGTCGGCTTCTGTCATTTCTATGGGTGTGATGCCGGATGATGTGTCGGTTACTGGCGATGGTGCGATGGGAATTGAGTATTTTGAGGTTGGTTTTGCCTGACGTCCGCCGTGTACTATCTGGGCGAATATTTTGCTTTTGTATTTGTGAACCCTTGATGTGATGTCCTGATATGGTTCAACGAATCTGTCGTCGTATATTCCCTGCTGCTTGTCGCTGCTCTTTCCACGAGGATTTACATAGGAATAACCTGTGATGATAATTCCAACCTCTTTTTTGGCGAGTTCTTCATACATGTCGCCAATCTTTGATGTGGGGCGTCCGTTCTCGTCTGCAAGCCATTCGTGGGTTGCTGAGCGAACGAAACGATTCTGGATATTAAGATCGCATACGGTTATGGGTTCGAAGATCATATTGTCACCATGTTAGTAAATTTGATTAAGAGTGTGGGTTTATGCCTTTCTTTCCACTCTGGAATATATAGATGTAGAGAATAGGCAGGATCCCGGCGGTGTTCAATATTAGTATTGCTATGAACCAATTTTTCTGGTTGTTTCGGGCTGATTTCCACAGGGCGATACCTTTCCAGAACAATTCCCAGAATCCCAGCACTACTATTATACTCAATAATGTTGCATTCAATGCAGCAAATTCAAACATGTTATTTCACCATCCAACTGTTCATTCTGTATAGGCAGTTGTATGCCATGTGCTTCTATTCAAGTGACTGTTTTTTCGCACTAATATTTTCCTGTAGATTCTCATTTTGTACTTTGTATGCGAGTATCGTTACGTAGAGTAGGAAATATGCAATGAAATTAACAATTAGGGTAAGTTTTAGTGATGTGCCTTCAAGACCGCCGCCGCTTTCCTGTACACCTGGACCGAACATTAGTGGGTGTGCGTATGATTGCCATATTCGGATCGATAGGAAACTTAGTGGCACGGATGCAAAACCTACTATTCCAAAGACTGCTGATAGACGAGCGCGTTTTTCAGGTTCTTCAATTGCCTGACGCATCATTAGATATGCAATGTATACTAAGAACAGCACGAGGGATGTTACAAGTCTTATGTCATTCCATGTCCAGTATACTCCCCATGTAGCGTGTCCCCAGATGGACCCGGTCACAAGTACCAATGCTGCAAATATTAAACCGATCTCTGCTGATGAACGTGCCAGCACATCCCAGTTGTGTGTTCCTTTTTTAAGGTATAATATACTTGCAACAAATACTACAAAGAATGCAAGATAGGAAGTTATTGCAATTGGCAGATGGAAATAGAATATCTTAAAGCTGCTGCCAAGTAACTCGCCGGCTCCACCTCTCATCTGTTGTAGGTAGAAGAAGATCATGTATGTGGCAATAAACATGACAATGGCAGTGAGTATGGATAATATTTTAGTTTTTTGGAAATTTGTTGACATTTTGTCACCTTAATGTTGAGTAAATGAGCGGTTTGTGAATATTAATTATTTGATTTAATCGTTCAACCATTCTTTAGACTGGATACTGAAATGGTGAAAATATACTTATTTATAGTTTAGTCATAATAAATTCATGAGATTTTTCGGTATTCTCCAAAGCATCTTTTGCTTCTCCGGGAGTTGCCTGGTAACCGGGATGGCGAAATTCAACTGAAAAATCTGTAATTCCTTCAATTATTGGTTCCAATTGTTCAAAGTTTGGATCATACTTTTCACATTCAAGAACAAGTGCAAACAGATCATGAATCTTTCTCAGTTCACCATTTTTAGATATCAGGTATGCTTTAAGCCATTTTTCAATTGCCTGTTGACAGTGAAATCCAACTTGATTTTCAAGACTGACTTCTTTTATGAGTATTTTTGCGGATAACAGGTCCTTGTCCGCTTTTTCAATCCATTAATGTACTATTTCGAGCATATACCATTTTTCCTTCACTCAATATTCTCTTGATAAAAGGATCTCCAATATCAAGTCGATCCTGTATTTCGTCAGGAGTTCGAACAATTAGATCCATAGGCACATAACCATCTCGGCATGCTTTTCTTATGGATGTAGTTCTTTTTATTTGCCTCTCATTTGAATTCATTACAATTAATAGATCAAGGTCACTATCTTTAGTTGGTTCACCCCATGCATATGATCCAAAAAGAATGATTTTTTCAGGATGAACACTATTGATAATTTTTGTAGTGATATCTTGAATGTTTTCTCTTGAAATCATGACTAAGGCTCCATATTATTTTATATGCATGTGAAAGTTGTTATTATTTATTAAAGTAGCGTCGTCTGTTTCATGAGAATATTCATTTACTCTCAAAAACACATAGGTCGTGGTGCAGGAACATGCCGCACTGCACGTGTTTGGTAAATTGGAATGTTGAATAGTTACACAATTTGTTTGATTTTAATCCCCGATCGCATATTCGAACACAAGTTGGGCTATTACAAAGAATATGACGTCATAGACCAAAAGCAAACGAAGTTCTCCTGATATGTCGCTGATGTCTCCATTTGTCAATATTTTGCCGGTTGCGACCACTGCAGGGATGATGACCGGGATTATCACTGGCAAAAGGAGTACTGGTAAGAGTAATTCACGGGTGCGTGTGTTGACTGTGAGTGCGGATAGGAGGGTTCCTACGGATATGAAGCCAATTGTTCCAAGTAATATTACAATTGCGAGTTCAAATAATCCGGTGATATTGAAGTTGAACAGTACTACAAACAGGGGTACTGTTATTATCTCTACCAGAAACATTATGACTGCGTTCGATATTATTTTTCCGTTATATATCGCGCTTGTGTCAACCGGGCAGAGCTTCAATCCTTCGAGGCATCCATTCTCAAGTTCGGATGCAAATGAGCGTGATAGTCCGAGCATGCCTGCAAAGGTGAAAGAAATCCACAGTACGCCGGGTGCGAGCTGGCTGACGATCTTTGAGTCGCCAAGGAGGTCTCCAAAGGATATGCTGAATATTACTATGACCAGAAGCGAAAAAATGACCATTGAATTTAGCATCTGCTTTGTGCGAAATTCTGCTTTGAGGTCTTTTGCTGCAATATGTAAACTTCGGATCATTCAAACTCCATGTTTGGTCTGTTGCTGTGCAATGTTCTTGATGTCGTTCTGTGTAATTATGTAATGCGAAATTGTGTAATTTGGATGTGTCTGTTGCGGGCTGCTATGTTATTCATCCTATTTTATCCGTGTACAAACGATTCATAGGTTGCTTTGAAGTCATCAATAGTTCCAACTTCGTGTCGGTATTTGTCGAATACGATCTTACCATTGTTGAGTATCAATACCCTGTCACACATTTTGAGGCTTCTGTCAATGTTGTGGGATATCATTATCTTGGTGGTGTTCTGTGCATCAAGACCCCGAAGCACATGTTCAAAGGTGGATGCAGCGTGCTGGTCAAGTCCTGTGTAAGGTTCATCCAGGAATAGGATAGGGGGTTGATGTATCAATGCCCTGGCTATGGATAGTCGTTGTTTCATGCCGCGTGAGAATGTTCCTACACGGTCGTTGGAGCGGTATTCAAGCCCGACCTGCTCTATAAGTTCATCTACTCTGGCATCAAGATGGTTCTTGTCCATCCCATACATGCGCCCGAAAAAGCGAAGATTTTCTTCGGCTGTCAATTCATTATACAGGTATGTCTCATGCGAGATGGAACCGATTCGTTTCCGTATCTCCACAGGCTCATCTTTCACATCGAACCCATCAATTGAGATCGAACCACCAGATGGTTCTACAAGTGTTGACATGATCTTCATGAGCGTAGTCTTGCCTGCCCCGTTCGGACCAAAGATCGTTATGAATTCTCCCTTTTTGATGTCGATGTTGATGTTTTTTAAGACTCGATGACTTCCAAAGGCTTTTGAGAGGGATTTAATCGATACTATATTTTCCATTGGTAAGTGTAATGGTTTTACTGTAAATTAACGTTTTGATAGTTTGAGTTTGGATTTGGTTATATTTTGATGAAAAAACCACAGAGGACACGGAGTAACACAGAGTTGTCAATGCATCTATTCTCTGTGCACCTCTGTGTCCTCTGTGGTTAAAATTGAAATGATATCACCCTTCTCCCGCCTTCACTCTGCCCGATTGTCCGTCCTGATCTGCTCAGTAGTCATATAATAAACACCAGCAATTCCTGTCGCTGGTTTTATCCAATTACAAAACACCCCTGTTTATTTCCTAATGAGTGTCAAAGTCATTTAATGTGTTAAATTTAACAGAAACGTAAACTTCAAAAATCGTCTGAATAATTGGATCATCAATATTGATAACCTTTATCGACATTTTTGAAACCCTTTTCTTAGCTTCTGAAAATAGGATTGAAAAATCTGAATCTGTTTCAAGGTGTACACGAGCCTTATTATTAACATCTATCTCTTTTTTAATAGCATCTTCTTTTGCTAAATTGAAAGCAAATGTGGCACTATTATGGGTTGAACTAGGCCGACTGTGTTCTTGAAGTCGCTCTCTTATCCGATTGGAACGTCCTACATATATTGGGCATTCATTTTCGTAAAAAACATATATTCCTTTTTGGGGAAAAACGCCCAAAGTATTCCGGTTTTTTGATGGAGAAGTAACAAGTTGTTCTAATAGAAGTGGAAGTTGATCCATTATTTCATCAAATTTAATGTTTATATCTGCATCATTATTTTGGCGATATTATATAAATATAACTATTTTTTTAGAAACTTGCAGACTTCCGGCGGTCTTTGGGTGTTAAGTGGAGATGGGTGCTTGGGTGGATGTTTGCAGGTGGTGGGCTCCGGCTGAAATATAATTTAGGAATTATTTAATTGGTGCACTCTGCCCGGTTGTTCGTTTTGATCTGCTTCGCCAGGACTGAATCCTTTGAAAAATAAAAAAGAGGGACAATTATAAATAATTAAAGAACAAAAATGAATTGGGGATTGAATTCATTGATGAAGAGTGAAAATGTTATAAAATTGATTTTTTCAATTAGTATTTGTCAGTTTGCTGGAGTTGTGGGATCGATATTTACTTCACCTTCAATCCCAGTGTGGTATGCCACTCTTCAAAAACCATATTTTAGCCCTCCAAACTGGATATTTGCTCCGGTTTGGATATTGTTATTTACTTTAATGGGCATATCTTTATATTTGATATTAAAAGAAAATTTAAATGATAGAACCGTAAAAATTGGCATAGCAATTTTCAGTTTCCAACTTATATTAAATATTAGTTGGTCATTTCTGTTTTTCACCTTTCAAAACATTTTATATGCCTTATTTGAAATTATAATTCTCTGGTTTGCTATATTGCTCACAATTTACCAGTTTTGGAAGATCAATAAGAAATCATCTTATTTGCTGATACCATATTTATTATGGGTAACCTTCGCAGCAATTCTTAATTTTACAATTTGGATACTTAATATCTAATAAGTAATTTATTCAAAAGATTAAGGTCATAGCTACCTGGTAATACGAGCACCAGTCAAAGGATACGAGACATTGAGTTGCAGAATAATTGATAAATTAAAATAATCAATATAATTTTGAAAAGTTTCTATCCTATACGTTGAGGAATATCTTGGCGGTAGACTGGCCGCGTGTTCGTTTTGATCTGCTCCGCCCGGCTTTTTGCAATTTATCCGGATGAAGCAGTAAGTTTCCTTACTCGTCGCATAGCGGCAGGGGGATAGTTCACAAAATGGCGGCAACAGGTTATATATAATGAAATCGAATGTTAATTATTAACACAATAGGGATGAAACAATATTATGACAATAGCCATAGAAGTTGTGTATGAAGATAACGTTTTTAAACCGCTTGGACATGTTGAAGGTCTTAATGAACATGAGAGGATGGTTGCGATCTTTTCCCGGCTTCCTGACAAAAAAGATCTGCGTGATGTAGCTGGAACAATGACACATGACGAAGCTACAGCAATGCAGAAACTTATTGATGAGGAGTTCGAAAAAATTGAAGGCGAATGGTAGATTAGCTGTTGATACTAATGCTGTGATTGCCTATAGGGAAGGCATTTATGATGTGTGTAAATTGATAGATGAAGCAGATGTAATTATTTTACCGGTTACTGTTCTGGGTGAGCTTCTTTACGGCGCTTTGAACAGTGAAAAGACTGAATACAACGAACAAATCATAAAAAAATTCGCAGCGTATTCTCTTGTCATGCAGATTGATGAAGCAGTTACCACACGTTACGCTAGAGTGCGTTTCAATCTTAAAAATAAAGGAACTCCTATTCCTGAAAATGACATATGGATTGCAGCTGCATGTTTAGAGCTCAAAGTCCCACTTCTTAGTCGGGATGCCCATTTTAAGCATGTTGAAGGGTTAGACGTCTGTGGCTGGTGAATCTCCGTCATCTGCCCCCTATTGCTCGTCTTGATCTGCTCCGCCCGGCCTTGAGGTTTGGGGGTTGCAGGCGCTTTTCTATTCTTTCGGCGGTTTTTGGGTGTGAAGTGGAGATGGGTGCTTGGGTTGTGTTTCGTGGATTAATGCCAAGCTTCTCCGAAAGTTCATTTGCAGTGACTTTCGGATGGATTTGCATTTCTTTAAAAACGATGCGCTCGTTGTCGGATAATGAATTTATAGTATCTTTTATGGTGTCCTTTCTCCCTTATCTCCGAAGATTCCCCAAGCTTAACTAATGGGAATGTTATCTTGTAATGATCAATACCGCTAGATATGATCGGCTTATTTTTGGAATTGAAGGTGAGGTTGTTAGTGGATGAGTTATTATTGTTTCAAGACAATAATACATGGAATGTAAACCGACTCTTCATCCAGTTGCCGGTGTAGATACACTGAAAAACTTACAACAAACTTAAATAATCTTGAAATATAAAGTTGGTTTAAGAAAGTAAAGGAAAAAGTCATCATGGTCAATTATTATTCCAATAATAATCAATTTAAATCAATCAACTTTATCCTTGATGTTTATTCATCAGATATTTTTGAGAGTATTACATGGGCAATGCGACCAGTAGTTGGTACCGTTGATTATTTACGATCGATGCATAGACTATATCAGATTCAGAAAGAATTGGACCAAATTATAAGAATGGATTATGATACTCGTGAGAAATTGTTGAATGCTTTGACAGACATTGTTTCAATCAATATTTACGAAGAAGACATTGAAGAAATCGAAATTAAACTCGAAGAACAAATGTCTCACATGAAGAATTTCAATGAATCATTTAAGAAATTAAAATTATTTTCAACAAACTTAGAGCCACATCAACAAACCGAACTCTACAGAATTGTTTTAAGAAAATTGAATGGTAGACTATCATCTATAAGAGATGAAATTCGTTTTAAAATGTGGGATGAAAATGAAGATACGAAGCAATTGTTAGTTCTGGATCAAAGTTTCTTTTTAATTCTGGAACTAATAAAAGAAGCCACAAAAAAAGTAGATAATGTCAATTTATGGCTCAAGATAAACATTTCACTCTTAAGAATTGAAGCCTTTCATAGGGGAAAGATTTCTTTTGACGATCTTCAAAATGATGTGACCGAACTAAGTATGTACAATCTTAATTTGGAATCAATACCCAGAAATTATAATGCTGTTTTTGAAGCTATAGAGGCTTGAAATGAATTTTTCAATTGATACAAATATAATCATAGGTTTGATCAATTCAAAAGATCGAATTCATGAGCCATCAATGGATTTGATGAACAACAAACGAAATGATCAATTGTTTTTATGTAACTCGGCTTTAAAGGAATCACACAATGTTTTGAGAAATAAGATCAATGAAATTATGGCAGAAATTATACGATTTTTACCTGATATTTATCATATCTCAAATATCAGTACATTTGATTCTCAGTATCTACTCATCGAACAATTTAAAAAAATGAAAACGAAAAAACCCGGAATAGCAAATTTTTTGGATTTAGTTTTCCATGAAATATCTCTTTTTTTAAAGGAGAATGAAATAGATGGACTGCCAACTTTCTTATCAGAACTTTCAATTAATCTATCTGGATCGATTTTTCTGAAAATTAAAGAGTTATACCCAGATTTTGAAATGATTTATCTTAATTTGGACCGTCTAAACGCTGTGAAGAAATCACTTACAGAAGTTTACTTCAAAGATACAAATGACGATCGAATTTTTCAAGAATTGATGACAAATTTAGAAGAAATTAAACCAATTGAATTCATTTTAGATGACAGGGATTTTGCAAAAAAATCCATGCAGGGTTTTGAAAATATTGCTCGCGATTTAGGATTTGCAGATTCTGATTTCACCGCTAAATTGCTGTCTGATTAACAGGCGCTCTTCTATTCTTTCGGCGGTTTTTGGGTTTAAAATGGAGATGGATGCTTGGGTAAGTGGTTGCAGTTGGGGGGGAGCTCCGGCTGAAATATAATTTAGGAGTTATTTAATTAATGCACTCTGCCCGTGTGTTCGTTTTGGTCTGCTCCGCCCGGCCTTGAGGTTTGGGGGTTGCAGGCGCTTTTCTATTCTTTCGGCGGTTTTTGGGTGTGAAGTAGAGATGGGTGCTTGGGTGGTTGTTTGTAGGTGGTGGGCTCCGGCTGAAATATAATTTAGGAGTTATTTAATTGATGCACTCTGCCCGTGTATCGGTCTTGATCTGCTCCGCCCAGCCTTGTTGTGACACATGGGTGCATGGTTTCAATGATACAATTAACATTTGATAAAATATATATATATGTAACCTAAATATTGTATTGTGTGGTGATAAAACATTTGATGTTGATGCTTTGCATGATACCAATGTACAAGTTAAGAAGTATGAATTGCAGATAGCATGGAAATTTTTTAAAAACAATTAAAATCGAATTGTATGATATGAAGCAAAATAAAATAGTTACATCCATGATTGCAGTAGTACTCGTAGCAAGCATGGTATTATCCAATGGATACATTGGAACAGGCATTTCAAATACATGGGAATTGTCCGGTCCTTTTGTATGTACAGACAATAATGGGATTCCAATTGGTCGTCAAGAAGGCGACCTTATTTTGAACTTAAAGCAGAATGGAGATGTCATCCAGGGATCTTATACTTTTAAGAATATTAAACAAACGCAGCTTCACTCTTTTCAATATTTTCAGTTAGACACCACATTACCTGATATGTCTAAAGAAGTATATGGAACAGTTAGCTCATCTCATATGGAATTTACTGATGGATGGATTAGATTTTCCGGCGATTTCTATTCGGATTCAATGGAATTAACCTTTGAATCGTGTAGTTTAAATGACATATGCTATAATCCCGAACATGAAGAACCAGGTCCAGGTCTGAAGTATGTTGGTGAACCCGGAATAGCTGGGCATGCGACTTTGAAAAACACAATAATTGACGAAATCTTGCCTGTAGATGATAACACTTATAACACAGAGGAAACTTGGTTCAAATTCATTGATTGGTTCATAACTTTAATTTATGACGTATTTGGCATATCTATGTATTATGATGGAGGGACTGTTAAATTTATAGAACACAATCCTGAGGTTGATGAATATGGTCTATTATATGTTGTTGGTAAATTAAAAAATACAGATGATAGGTCAATTTCATTCATAGAAATTTATGTAAAGTTTTATGATGACGAAGGGAATGTTTTAGATAGTTCTTATGAATATATTGAGAATCTGGGTCCTGGAGAAATATGGAATTTTAAAATAATGTATCTAGGTTTAAACGACGAAGACGCAGCATCTTACAAAATTGCAGTATCGACCGATTACACAACACCAGACTCAACTGAATATTGGCCAAGCACCCCGATAATATCACTCCCTCCCATAGAAGTTGAACGACAACCCGGAATGGAGGTTAGAGGGAAGATTACAGATAAAGATACTGGAAATCTGGTTGAAGGGGCCATAGTTAAGGTGGCGTATCAAGATGAAAACGGAATTTACAAGTCCATTGTCGTATATTCAGAAGGGTCATTTATTGATTCAAGTGGTAACAATTATTTGATGTATATTCCTTATTACCTACCAGACAATGTCATTATTAGCGTGAAATCAGAAAATGGTTACCTCCCCATGTCTCAAAATGTTATCATTGATGAAAACTTGGAGCAGGAAGGGAAATACAGATGGGTCAATTTCGCCTTAATCCCCATCTCTGATAATGTGATAGTGGTCGATGATCAATTGCATCACTTGGGGGATGACTCTTACAGCGGCTATGCTAATTCCCAGTTCCAGCTGTCTACGGAAGGTTCCCGATACAGTAAAGTATTCACTATGGATGGGAATCAATTGAAATATTCAAAGGCAATCCTCAGAATCACGAACAAAGGTGCTCAGGAATCAAATCAAATGACTTTGAATGGTCAGAATATAGGGGTGTTGTGTTGTTCTTCAAGCGATGGAAGCTTTGGAACGCTTCGATGGGAATTTGATACGAGTGTTTTCGAAAAGGGTTTCAATCAAATCACAATCAACTCTGCATATGACCAATCCAAATCCGATTACGATGATTTTGAGTTTACTGATATAATGATAGAATTAGAGTTTTAACGAAATATATTTAATCGAAAAATCAAATCTTATTATAAGAAGGAATATAAATGACCAAAATCAACATAAAATATTTGGAGAAGATGGTACTCTTGGCAGTGTTAGTGATTGGAATCGTTTTGACAAGCGGATGTACGCAAACGTCAGAAGAAATACAACAGACATCTATACCCAATGGTGTACAAACAACTTCATCTGTGTCCTTCAGCGATATTCTGAATCAGGCAAATACAATATCTTCTGTCAAATATGATATTATAATAACAATGCCGGGATTACCAACACTCACTACGAATACGTGGATAAAAGATGACATGATTCGAACGGAAATGACTGTAGAAGGGATGAAGGTTATTAATATAGTAGGCCGCGGTGGTGTGATGTACACATACATGCCGGATCAAAATATGGCTATGAAGATTGATGCGGGTGATGCACCAGTGCCGGCTGTTGATAAGCTTGAATCAATGCAAGGATACGACCCGAAAGTTATTGGCACTGAAACTCTGGATGGAAAGAAGTGTCAGGTCATTGAAATTCCAGAAGGTAAAATGTGGATATGGGATGAATATGGATTTCCTATTCGAATTGAAATGACATTGCCTGAAGGAAAAGTGACAACTGAATATAGAAACATTGAATTTGTTGACATCCCTGACAGCATGTTCGAACTGCCGCAAGGCGTCATGATGCTGTAAATTCTTTGTAAGGTTGGTATACTAAGGATTGGCGAAAGAAGTGGAAGTAGGGTTTCAATCATGCCCCCATCATCCAATCCCCGGCAAGTTTTCCAATCGACCTCTTCCATTATGAATGAAACCTTTAGTTTTGATCATTGACAATTCTGTTTTCATAACAAAAGCAGAAGGGGGTTTGCTGCTCACAATTGATGACTACATGTAAGTTTGTAGTGATACAAACATGGATGTGAGTTTTCGCACCCACCTCATATTTGAGAACAATCTCATAATTGGGATCGAGGTTGACAAAATGCCGGTTATAGGGTCTTTAAAGAAACTCGTCCTTCTCGCCTTCACTCCACCCGTGTGCCCGTCCTGATCTGCTCCGCCCGGCCTTGTGGTTTGGGGGTGGCAGGCGCTTTTCTATTTTTTCGGCGCTTTTTGGGATATGCTTAAATAAAAGATGACTTTTATTATAAAGTAGATTATAATGAAATATAATG
>JAHYJJ010000034.1:0-12862 GCA_019429165.1 Methanosarcinaceae archaeon
TTTGCAACATCCACAGTTGCACTGGTATATGTCTGACTATTTGCATAATTAGCCCATGCATCATAATATTCGCTCTTTATGTAAATAATGACCTTATCCGCTTCAAGTGGATTAATTCTGTTATTTGCCATTGTAGTATTTGGGAATAATACAAGAGGCATATTGTTCGAACTGATAGAAACACCCACATCACCGGTACCGCTCACACCCGACCTTCCATTAATCTTCATAAGGGGAAGAGTAAGCGTTTCACCATTGTAATGGAACTCCGGAGGTGAGATCATAATTGTGCTGCCTGTTGGATATTTTGACCACACACCGCCACCTTCGTATGCGATAATACGATCATTAAGACTATATTCGATACTTCCAAGTGAACAATTGAATTCATCAAAACCGCTTACACCCACATAAGGTTCCCAACTCTTCCACTTGTATCTGTTATCCCCAAGCATAAAATTGTCATTGCTGGGATCACTAATATCAACAGTGACAATCACGATCTTACTCTCATTATATGCATCCTGATCACCATTGACATTAATAGTACCACCCATAAGTGAAACATACGTGGTCTGGATAGGAGATTCACCAAGTGCCACCTTACTTGTTCTTGAGTCAAAAACAGTAAAAGCCTGCTCAACTTTTTGTGCTTTTGCCATATCCTCCAATCCACCAAGTGTGGGCACACTATAGATCAACATTGAACTGATCGAAAGTATAGTCAAACCTAACATGAGTATAATTCCAATGACAGGCGAAACCGCACTTTCAGACTTAAACATTTTCAAGTTCACTTTTCACGCACCTTGTTTCCTTTTTTCAATCATACACTTAGTCAACCGTAACGCTCATCGGAGAATAAATGACATGCACATCAATATTATCAGGAGAATATATCTTTTGCAAATGCACGGTTGTATTTGTATGATCGAAACTCACAAAATTCATTCCCAGATCATCTGTGTCATTAAGATATCTCTCCCATGCCTTGTAATACTTGCTTTTAATTGTAATATCCACCTGCGATACATTATAATAACTATACACAGAAGCCACACCACCATCAGACCTAACACGTACAAGCCCTACCCCGGATATGCCTGTTGAACCGGATATCATCACCGCAGGTATTGTGAGTACATCATCATGCAATACAAAACGAGGTCGCGACACCATAACTGCATCGCCTATTGGATACTGTGCCCATGCACCCGTATTCTCATAGCAGATATACCGATCTTCATACTCATTCTGGATCATTCGCATCTGCCTATCGAACGTATAGGATTCAATAGTCGAATTAGATTCATTCCATGCCTGTACAGTCACATTGATAGCACTATCCCCGGTTACTGAAACAAGACCACCATACATCTTCAGTTCAACAGACTGCGAAGGTGCAGCACCAAACACGATCTTGTTGATGTTCGCCGTAAGAACTATGAAACTTTGCCTGACATTCTCTGCATGACCTGATTCCTGCATGTGTTCTACAAGCGGGAAACCTGCAACACCGATCACAGCAACCGCTAAGAGCATTATTCCAAGTATAATGCTAAAATCAACAACATCTGAAACTGCATCTTCCGATCTTAGAATTCTTGTCAATTTCATGCGTCTGGATCATTTCCTGTTTTTATATATCGTCTATACCTATCAGTAACATCTTAATAAACTTCAATTAAATTCGTTGATGGATTGTATAATAAATAATGCTCACCTGCAGCACTGTATATCTTTGTTGATGAAACTGTGGTTGTCTGTGTAACATAAGGGATCTTGGCTATAGTCTCCAGACGGTCATCCGATCCAAATATGATCTCATTTGTGTTATTTGAGAACTCAACCGAATAATAGCTGCCTGCAATCTTATCAGGCAAAGATACTTCATAACGTATCTCACCGATGCTACCTCCCGAACTTAGAGAAACATTAACGATCGTATCAATGTTCGTGAGCTGAACCGCAATGTCATTACCATGTATTTCAAACTCCTCTCGTAACACCGTATGTTCAGCCTGGTAAAGCATACCATAGAATGTCTGCATTATCATCAAAAAAGCGATTACAGTTATTGTAAATGTCAATATGAACCCAATTGATATGGATACTGCATTATCATCGTTTAAGATATCTCTTTTCATGATAACTCCTATGGTATAGAAACCGGTATCGATATGTTTATTCTTGTTTTTCCCGAAGATGTGCTAATGGTGGCATTTGTCATCTTGTACCTGACACGTGAAAATGGCGTACCATCAGTTCGGTTTCCTGAAATTGTAAAATATCCGGCAGCTTTGGTGCCATTCAGGAACTTTAACTTATATATCTCATTTGTTGTATAATCGAAATGAAAATCAAATGTACTAACATCAATTGAATTGTTTGTTATATTCAAAAACCCTAATGTATGAGACCCTACATTCGACATATTCTGATCATAAACTGATATATTTAAATTCCCACTCTCGTTGTATAACTTAATTGACCAAACCGCTACATTTGATTGGTTTATAGCCTGAACAGTAAACGCATTCGTAATATTTCCAAGAACGTTTGTATCATTGATCGTGATCAAAAATGAATCGGTATAATTTACATCTGTCATAACAATCCAATCGGATTCGCCATCCGAAAGTCCGTCATCTGTAAAATAACCATCATAAAAAATACTGTTTTGAACATTAAATGATATGCCTGAAAGTGCATACATAGATGCAGCCTTTTGGTTGTAACTGGACATGTACTGGTTGAAAAGTGTTTCATTGAATTGTGCTTGGTCCTTTGTTGCATTACCATATGCACCACTAAATGCATCGGATGACATCTGCATGGCATTTGAAACATAATAACGGTTTGCATCAATACTCGATTCTGATGCCATGTTGCTTGCAAAAATGATATTGTTTAGCATGATAGTTGAAACTACAATAGCAAGCCCTATTGTGAATCCGGCTATTAGGATCAATTGTCCAGAATCATCCATTTTTCTCATTGCTATACATCCTTTTTATCAATCTCATATATCACATTCGCCAAAGTATAAGTTTCACATTAATAATATTATAAAGATCCGTAGTATCATCTATGTCAACTATGCCCGTATTTGCCTTAAATGTGGAAGTGTCCTCAATATCTGTATTTGATAACACTACTTTTCTTGATATGATAACTGCATTATCAGACGGATCACCGTTGTATATGTAAAATATTGATGAAAATCTTCCAGTATCACTAATATGAGAAAATTGGACATTATGCGCAATCCCGCGCGGAATTGCAATATATTTAAGCATGTCTGTCATGGAACTATTAAGAGTGGAGCTTGCATTTGGAGTGTCTGAATAATATGAGGTGCCGTTCCACACATATTCATAACCGTTCCAGTTCAATATATCATTTTTCAGGTCTGATCTTTGATCATACTGTGAATAATCAAGTGCACTTAGCATATCCTGCCCAATTACCTGAAGTTGTGCTTCAATGTGAGCATTTGCGGTCGATGATGTAAGCGGAGTAAGTGATGTTGCCTGGACTGCAAAAACAATGATCATAACCATAATTGTTGAAGCCATGATCGCTTCAAGTGTATGCATTTGTCCCAATTGGTCATTTTCTGATCCGAATAATATATTATTGAGGTTCAAACTACCACACCCTTATAGATACGATCCTTTTTTCGGTTACGCCTGTATCAGCATCCATGAAAAGTACGATCCTTTTTGTCTGTCCAACATTTCCAACAGATGGCAGCACTGCACCAGCCGATTTTATAATACCAGATGATTCATTTTCCATAGTGACATTTACGTCGTAGTCAACATATGTGCCATCTAACCCTAATGATGTACAAGTACCCCCATAATCTACATTGAGTAATGTGAAGAATGCATCCGTATCTGTTGAAGTTACAAGATTTGGTACTGCCACGTCCCCTGCACTCATGATATTCTCAACAACCAGCGTGGACACCCTATCAGCCAGTAATGTGACCTCATCCGAATTTGATTCGAAAGGGGTGAACAATCCTGAAATATACTGGAACAAAAAAAATATTGCAAATAGGAAAATGGTTATACTGATCAAATAATCGATCGTGACCTGACCTCTATTGTTGGTCTTGTATTTTTTATATTTCAAATCCATCGTCAAACCCTTGTGAATTAAGTTAGTAGATCACATGTGATGCCATGATGGATAGGCCAACACCTGCGTAGTAAAATGGATTATATACCATAGATTTCTGTACCTTTCTTTACCCACTCTATATCTCTTTCAATTATTGACAATTTGTTTTTATCAACCTTGACGCCTGCGAGTTTTTCAATGAACCAGATTGATTTCACATGTTCATCCGGATTCAATTTCCAGTCCGGTTTTTCAGCATAATAATTAATGCCTTCTACATACTGCATAAATTCCAGACGTACATCATCACTTATCCAACCTAATTCTTCATAATAAGATAATATATCAGGCAGGTTATTGCGCCCAACAAGTTCCATCAAAAATTCAAGCCATTCCATACAAAGTTTCATGGTCGATGAATTTTTTTCAATACGGGCCAAATGGACATCTTCCCCGAATGATTTATAACTTTCAGCACCTGCTTTTTTGAGTCCTTTTTCCACATACTCCGTGACCAATGCCATCTCTTCGAGAAGGGCTGCATTTTCAGACTTAGTTTCATCTTTCAAAAACTTATTTGCTTCATGCGCCTGTGCAATATCTTCCATAAGTACAGAGGCAATATTCTCAAACTCTGTAATTCTTTTGGCTGCAATTACCTGATTATTCTCGATTTGAGATGTCTTTGATTCAATGATATTGATCCGATCCACTTTTGCATATGTATCTTCAAATCTTGCATCATTGCTTTGTGTAGTTTCGTACATCTGCGACAAAAGAGCACCATATGAACTGACCAGCTCAGAAATATTCTGCTCAATGTTGGACAATCCCTTTTTTAATTCTGTATTGTCGGATTGTATCAATGTCAGAGTATTTTCAAACCCATCCATCCTGTTTTCAATTGAAGATATCTTTTCCTTTGCAGAATCAAATCCAATTGTTACATCAGAATTAAAATCATCAGCATTTTTATTGATCTCTTTAATTGACTCATTGGAACTTTTCACAGCATTTGAAATATCCTTAATATCATTTACAATCTCATCGAGAAGTGACTTTGAACCTGCGATCTCATCTCTCAGATCATCTACATCTTTTGCTCTGGCGGGAATCTCGGCAAGAGTTTCAGGTTCTATAGGTTTATCTGAAACCCCTTCAATCGGTTTCTCAATAAGCGCCAGAATATCTTTCTTGTTAAATTCATCAAATTGTTCTAAAAGTACCTCTTCAGACTCCGGTTCTTTTACTTTCAACACTTCCATTTCTTGCTTTGAAAACGGCATTGTGTGCCCCATTCCAGGCAGTCCTATAATTTCAGGAACTGTATCAAATCTTGGTGTTTTAATAATTGATTTACTGGCTTCTTCATCCCTCAACCGCACTTCCTCAGCAACTTCCACTTCCTCGCGCAATTCTTCCATCCTGTCAATCAAACTACCGCCTCGCATGAGGCTTTTAAACATTGTCTTGAATGATCTTGCAATGCCATCCATCATTTTTTTAGGAACACCATCCGGGGAAGAAGATTTTATAAACAGCTGTGGATAGGAATCGGGAGTGAGGAAAAAAGGTGATGCACCAGAGTCGGGAGTGGGGGGAAAAGGTGATGCACCAGACTCAGTAGTGGGAGGGAAAGATGATACATCGGAGTCATTACCGCTTTGATTCGTTTCTTCCGGTTCCTGCCCATAAATTTCAAATGCAGGAGATGTTTTTGGTTCAAATAATGGACGAGGAGAAGGTTTTGAAATGTCACCTTTGTAGGAATCAATTTTTTCAGGCCCGAATATATCATCAGATAATGGAATATCCGCCCCACCATCATCAGCCTCGTTTTCTTGTATATTTTTAGATAAAGAGTTTATTACCGGGATTTCAGATGGTTTTTTCAGGTCTATTTTATGAACATGGGTTATCTCTTCTATGGGATTTTTAACAAGGCCATCATTTAAAACGTCAGAAGATGGGATACCCTCAGACGACTCTTTATCAAAATCCTTCTTTTTATCCCAGGGAATATCACTCATATGATATCAACTTCATAATTAGAAATATTAGCATATATAAGAATTATACTCTATTTTATTATATGTTTAATATTTATTAAATGATTGCTCCTTTGTACACAGTCACAGCAGGCCCTTCCATGAAAACAATATCATTCACTATAGAAATGTTCAGATCTCCGCCTTTTGTGTGAACCCGGATCTCACCATCCATACCCTTATGTATGTGTGCTAGATAAGCGCTAGCTACCGAACCTGTGCCGCAGCTCAATGTCTCATCCTCGACTCCACGCTCATAGGTTCTGATAGTTACCTCGCCTTCAGAATCCATTTTTACAAAATTCACATTCGTACCATTTGGGAATATAGGGTCAAACCTGATCTTTGGTGCAATCCCCAAAATATCGAGATCAAGATCTTCAACAAAAATAACAGCATGTGGAACACCAGTGTTTATCACAGAAACACTATGACCATGCATTACAATATCAATGAACTCATCATCAGCATCACCTTTTGCAGGAATTTGTGCACGAGTCTTAAGTGGCTGCCCCATGTTGACCTTTACCCAGAATCCCATATCATCCTTTCGTGTTTGGGCAGGAAGTACACCCGCCATAGTCTCGACTGTGGCAGTCCCTACGTCGATGTGACCACTATCAAAAGCATATTTCACAAGACATCGAATACCATTCCCGCACATCTCGGCTTCTGATGCATCCGGCTGGAACAGACGCATTTTCATGTCTGCCTTGTTTGATCTTGATATGAAAAGAATACCGTCCGCCCCAATACCAAATCGACGGTCACAATACTTGACTGCAAATTCCGCCTTGTCATTATCAGGAACGATTTTGTCCACAAACTCATCGATCACAATAAAATCGTTACCATTACCATGAAGTTTTGTAAATTCTATCATACGAACATGTATTGTTCATATTTATATAAGTAGTTCGCGCAAACGCACGCCTGCCGCCATAGCCTGTCCAAAAGATATGCCACCCCACTACTAAACCCGATAATATCTATCCTGCTTTTTTTGGCAGCCTATACGGCAAGTTTGCCACACCATTTGCAATCGCATCCTCTACAGCATAAGCCAGATTTTACCTAAAATGCGTGCCAAGTAATTCGTAAACCCCCATACAGGCTGCGCATGGTATCTTCTATCCCATGAACCGGTATATTCGTAATCGATTCCGGACATATCGCAGTATCCGGCGGAATGATGGAATTTGAAAAACTGCCCTTTTCACTACCAAGTATCGAAAAATCGGCGAAACCACAATCTTGTGATATGGTAGTTTTGATACCCCCCCAATGCTTGATAAGGGAGGGTTTCTAGCAGTCAGATCGCGTAGAAATCTATCAATATCTACCCTGCGCCTTTCAACAACGATTTCTACATTGTTGCCGAGATTTTTTACACAACCGTGCAGATCGTAATCTTTTGCAAAACGGTAGACGAAGGGGCGGAATCCAACACCCTGTACGATTCCGGTTATGTTGATCTTTTTGCATTGAGGTTGCATCGTAAAAAGGAATAAGACGTTAAATCATTTAAAGATGTTATATTAAGTTTAACAAATCTAAAAAAACAGATTATACTACTCCGCAAGTATAATTTAGAACTATATCTGACAGCCACAGAGCGCACAGAGTACACAGAGGGAATGTTGCTACGTTCTCTGTGCCCTCTGTGTACTCTTTGGCAGAAAGTTACAAAAAATAGATGCTGTTTAGTATACATTAAGTTAAATACGGAGATATCTCAGAAAAAATAATAAGATAACCCAAAACCAGCATCGCAAGTGAGATCAGCCACGCCCACCTGAGTATTCGTGCAAGATTTTCGGGTTTCGATATACTTAGTATGAATCTCTCAGCCAGATTTGGGGCTGGCTGATCATTGGATTCAGGCTGCATAAGATTGTTCTGCGTTATACTTATGATTTTTTGATTCTCTTGAGCCTGAACGTGTTCTCACGTTCCATCTCTTCAAGACGCAGTCGAATAAAGACCATCGCCTCGGTGAGTTCAGGAATTACCTTGAACTCAAGAGCATTGACCCGTCTTTTTGTCTTCTCGATATCATCAAGGAGTCTCTTAATGGTCGTCTCGATCTCTGCTGCAAGAATTATCTTCTCAACAAGGATCTCATACGAATCTGCTGCCTCATCGATATAGGAACTTGTTCCAAGTACACCATATCCACGCTTGTTCATGGGTTTGCGCACGCTGGATGACTCGATCTTTGGAACGACAACACCCATGATATTATGGCTCTCAACCTGGATATGTGGTGCGTCCTTCAATGCGAACGCAGTGGATTTTACAGCAATGGTACCTTCCACTGACTTTGCAATACCGATCTTCTCCGAAGCTTCCTTAAAGGAAGCATCCAACTCAGCCCGAACATTCTTCGCTTTGCCCAGAATCTCAAAGAACTCCAGGATCAGACCATCTCGCTTCATTTTGAGCAGTTTGTGACCACTCTCAGAAAGCTTGATCTTTTTCTTGAGCTCAATAAGCTCAGATCGTGTTGGTTTTACTTCATTTACGGCCATTGTGAATCACTCATGTTTAACCTTATTCGCTTTTGGCTTTATGCGCAGGGTGATATGCATCAATGAATTTATTGTCAATTCTGGTAAGTTGTGTTTCCGGAAGTTCAGACAATATTTCCCATGCAATTCTCAGAGTATCATCCACGATATGACGGTTCTCATCCCGGCCCTGACGTACGAAACGATCTTCAAACAGATCAGCAAACTCAAGGATCTTCTGATCTCTCTCAGACAATGCATCCTTACCGACAATTGCCACAAGACCTCTCATGTCACGACCTTCCGCATACATTGCATACATCTGATCGGAAACAGCTTTGTGATCATCTCTTGTCTTACCTTCACCAATACCCGAATTCATAAGACGGGACAATGATGGCAATACGTTGATCGGTGGATAGATACCTTTTCTGTGAAGTTCCCTTGAAACCACGATCTGTCCTTCGGTAATGTATCCCGACAGGTCAGGGATCGGGTGAGTGATATCGTCACCAGGCATTGTAAGGATAGAGAATTGTGTAACTGATCCTTTCTTACCTTTGATAACTCCTGCTCTCTCATACAATGATGCAAGATCAGTGTACATGTATCCGGGATAACCACGTCTACCTGGCACCTCTTCACGGGCTGCACCCATCTGGCGCAATGCCTCACAGTAGTTAGTGATATCAGTCATGATAACAAGAACGTGCATATCATGTTCATATGCAAGATATTCAGCAGCTGTAAGCGCCATTCTTGGAGTGATCAAACGTTCGACCGCAGGGTCGTCTGCAAGGTTTAAGAACACAACAGCCCGCTCAAGCGCACCTGTTTTCTCGAAATCCTCCATGAAATATTGGGCTTCCTCATTGGTGATTCCCATTGCAGCAAATACTACTGCAAACGGTTCATCGGAACCCAGCACCTTTGCCTGGCGTGCTATCTGAAGTGCGATCTCGTTATGTGGAAGACCGGCACCTGAGAAAATGGGGAGTTTCTGCCCTCTTACAAGGGTGTTTGTACCGTCGATCGTTGAGATACCTGTCTGGATGAAATCCACAGGTGGCAGCCTTGAATATGGATTCATTGATGCGCCGTTAACATCGATCCTGTCATCAGGAACAATTCTTGGTCCGCCATCGAGTGGTTCGCCTGCGCCTGAGAGGATTCTGCCGAGCATATCCTTTGACACAGACAATTTAATTGTCTCGCCTGTGAACACCACACCTGATTCGCTATTGAGTCCACCGGTACCTTCGAATACCTGAACTACAACAGTCTCTGCGGATGTATCAAGGACCTGTCCTCTTTTTGTCGTTCCGTCTGGAAGGTTGATATTAACAAGTTCACCAAATCCAACAGGTTCTGTTTTTTCGAGGAAGATCAGTGGTCCTGAAACTTCCGTTATCGTCTTGTATTCTTTGGTCATGTTTATTTGCCTCCGAGTTTTGCAAATTCTTCATCCATCTTGGTCAAGACGACTTTAAGTGCTGGTTCGAAATCCTCTTCGTACTTGACTTTTGCAAGGTCATCCTTTGATTCAACAGACATAATATCACTCATCGGGACACCGGATTCAAGTGCTGCGTTTGCCATTTCACCATACTTGGATATTGCTTTTAGCAACTTGTACTGTTTGTCAAATGGACAGAAAGTGTCAACCGGATGGAATGCATTCTGTTGCAGGAAATATTCACGTATCATGCGTGCGATCTCAAGTGTCAACTGCTGGTCTTCCGGAAGTGCGTCAGAACCTACAAGTTGCACGATCTCCTGAAGTTCGGATTCCTGCTGCAAAATGTCCATTGCATTGTCACGAAGGGCTATCCAGTCAGGTGCAACGTTCTCTGTGAACCAATCCGCAAGTCCGTTTGTGTATAAACTATAACTTGAAAGCCAGTTAATAGATGGGAAATGTCGCCTTTGTGAGAGTTTTGCATCCAATGCCCAGAACACTTTCACAATACGAAGTGTGCTCTGTGTAACTGGTTCTGAGAAGTCACCGCCAGGCGGTGAAACTGCACCGATAACTGTGATCGATCCGTCAAAACCGGCAAGTGAATGTACAGCTCCTGCCCGCTCATAGAATTCAGATAATCTTGCTGAAAGATATGCAGGATAACCTTCTTCACCAGGCATCTCTTCAAGTCGGGATGAGATCTCCCTCATTGATTCTGCCCATCTTGAAGTTGAATCTGCCATCAAGGATACATCGTATCCCATATCACGGTAATATTCCGCAATTGTAATTCCGGTGTATACAGATGCTTCACGTGCAGCCACTGGCATGTTGGATGTGTTTGCAATAAGAACAGTTCGCTCCATCAATGGACGTCCTGTCTTTGGATCCTCAAGCTCCGGGAACTCGTTTAGCACATCAGCCATCTCGTTACCACGTTCTCCGCATCCGATGTAAACTACAATATCAGTGTCACTCCACTTTGCAAGCTGCTGCTGTGTAACAGTCTTTCCTGAACCGAATGGTCCGGGAATTGCAGCTGTTCCGCCTTTTGCTACAGGGAACAATCCATCAAGGATCCGCTGTCCTGTGATAAGTGGTTTAGTTGGCATAAGTTTTTTAGATACAGGTCTTGGTTCTCTTACTGACCATTTCTGCATCATTTGCAACTCTGTACCGTCTGAAAGCACACAAATCGTTTCATCAACTGTGAATTTCCCACTCTTAATTTCATTCACAGTTCCGGATACAGTTGGAGGCACCATGATCTTGTGCTCAATGTTCATAGTTTCCTGTACAACACCGATCACTTCACCGCCTTTAACTGAATCGCCGCTACTAACAACAGGTTTGAAATCCCACTTCTTTTCACGGTCTAGTCCATTTGCAGTAACACCCCTCTGAATAAAATCTCCCATTCTTTCCTGGAGTACTTTAAGAGGTCTCTGAATACCATCATAGATACTTTCTAAAAGTCCGGGACCAAGTTCTACGGACAGAGACATACCTGTGTTCACCACAGGCTCGCCCGGCTTGATTCCTGATGTATCTTCATATACCTGGACCGTGGCTTTGTCACCTACGATCCTAATAACTTCGCCCATCAGTCCTTCATGACCGACCTTAACCACATCATACATTTTTGGTTTAATGCCGGTAATTGTGACAACAGGCCCTGCTACACGATAAATTTCACCTTTTACTTCCACAGATCAACACCTACTGATTGTTTTATTTTATCCCTTAAATTCGAACTTTCGCCCGTGCCGCCAAGAGTCACAATTGTTGGCTCAACAGAATCGTTGAGCGTTGCTCTCAAAACTTCCGGCAATTTGTTAATATCATCATCATGCATCACAAGAATTCCTATCTCAGAATCGTTGAGTGCTCCATTAACAGTAGATTCCAGATTATCATCATTGACCTCGAATATCTTTTTAATACCCGCCAGCCTGAATCCTATTACAAACTCACTGTCTCCAACTACTGCCAATTCCATCAGATCACCAACTGGTTCTTAATTACATCATCACTGAGGTTTGCTGCTTTGCCTCTTGTGATTATCCGCAAATTATTTACCTCGTTCCTTTTACTGATTATGTAATCCATGATTGGTACAATTGAAAGCGGGTAAACGTGTGAAAAGCTTGATGCGGATTTTAAACTATGCTTTGTCAATTGTGTTTCAACATTGATCAATGAACCCGTATCCGAAGTTACAGCATCTGAGATCGAGTCCCAATACGAATATTTGTTAAGTGCCAGAATGAAATCATTATAAGAAAGCGGCAATAATTTCTTAATGTTCTTGATATTCAATTCAAGACCGCCATCAATGATAAGATCAAGTATTTCATCACTACCTACTTGTGCCTTTTTCAACCTGAACAATGTCTTCAAGTTCTTGATATCGATCTCAGTTTTGATGAACGTCGCAAACAATTTACGATCTTTTGATTTTGATTTACCGATGATGTTGAAAAGACCATCATAATACATCTTATCCAATCTATTCTCAGTAACAGATAGATTTGTTTCATCATAATCTTTCAATATTGAATGATATTCAGTACCCTCAAGAGCTGCAATAACTTCACCATACGATGATTTACCAGCCAGTTCTGACAAGAATGTGTAACTTAACTGACCTGCTGAAACCAATGCCTCCTGTATCTCATCTGTGGATGCATTGCAATATTTACCTCGAAGAA
>JAHYJJ010000215.1:0-1801 GCA_019429165.1 Methanosarcinaceae archaeon
TAGTACGTTTTGTGTTTTTTGATTTCGAATCAAGCCGTTGCAGGCGACGTATTCATCCATCAACAATAAATTCTCATCTTATTTAATGGATAAAATGAGCATTTTCTTGTTGTGTATGTATTATAAACATGGAGTTCGAGTCAATCTAAGCGTCAGCGAAGATTTTCTCGTTGTATATAATCTGTAAGATTATGTAGTTCGAGTCAATCTGAGCGTTAGCGAAGATTTTCTCGATCTGACTATTGTATATATTTTGCAATATATGGTTGTATTTTGATCCCAACATATCCAATAATACACCCTACGAGTGCACCAACAAGGATGTCTGATGGATAGTGCACTCCAACAAAAATCCTACTTAAACCAATAAGTGCTGCCAGA
Organism: Methanosarcinaceae archaeon; assembly: GCA_019429165.1. Taxonomy (GTDB): domain Archaea; phylum Halobacteriota; class Methanosarcinia; order Methanosarcinales; family Methanosarcinaceae; genus Methanovorans. Next base: position 382 of record JAHYJJ010000215.1, read on the forward strand.
ATCCATATCAATAACCTGAACTTGTTATTATTCACAAGTGGGTGCAATAACATGGCAGATGCAAAAGAGCGAGAAGTGTGGCCACTTGGCATGGAATATCCGTGTGCTTCAATAACAAAACGCACTTCATCGGGGCGAGGAACCTCAAAAAACGATTTCAGAGCAAATACCAATATTGTTGCTACGAAAATGATAAATGCATATGAAACTGCAACTCTTTTACCTTTCCATAGGTACAGTGCTATTAATATTACTACCCATAGGACATAATCCCCTATATTTGATAAAAATATCATTACGGGGTCAAGGGTAGGGTGTGAATTCAATGTTTGCAGGATCTGATAGTTGAGAGTTGACAAAGACATGCAATCTTGTTAGAATAAAAGTATAAAACAATTATTTAGGTATTTCTCGATCAAATCATAAAATAATATGGGGCCGGGACCGAGAATCGAACTCGAATCGTAGCCTCCACAGGGCTACAGGATAACCGCTACCCTACCCCGGCATGGTGATAGGTACTCCATAATAGAGTACCTTATAGATATACCTTTCTTTGATAAACTTTTCCTTTGAGTAAACTCGAAAACGGTATGATGATGTGGATTATGTTCACTGCAATTTTTCAATAATGAGTTGTGCAGCCTTCTCTCCAGACAATAACATACCACCAAATACAGGACCCATACGTGGCGCACCTGCAACAGCATTTGCTGCCATTCCAGAAACGATAAGTCCAGGATAGACTTCTTTTGTAGTTTCCATCAAGAGTTTCTCACCAAGATCTGCCCACATCGGTTTTTCCCCGACAACACCCAACTCACCAAGTTTTGCGCCAGGTATCTTGCGCTGTACAGTGTTACACACTGCCGCCTCGTGTCCGGTTCCATCCACAACGATCTTTGCCCGTATTGTCATCGGATCAACATGCAGTTTCCCGATACCAACCGCAGTCCAGTTAATGACAAGTCCGCTAACCCTGTCATTTTCACGTATCATAACATCATCGACGCTCATAAGATTGAATATCTCTGCACCTGCATCTATTGCACCGCTTGTGAGTTTTGCAACGGATTCGATGGAATTTGCGACGTAATATCCTTTTTCGTATTCCTTATACTTAATATCAAATTCATCAAGTATCCTGCGCGCCTCCTCCTGCACAACTATGCGAGGGAACATCATTCCACCGCCCCACATCCCACCGCCGACTGATAGTTTCTTTTCATAGAGTACAGTTTTGATGCCTGCTTCTCCAAGATACTTTGCAGTCACCAGATTGGCAGGTCCTCCACCAACAAGTGCCACATCTACTTCCGTATGATCAAGAAATGCTTTTGAATATTCTTCAAAGATCGCTCTTGTAATTACTACTTCATCAAGTTCCATAATTAATGCCTCATATATTGATTACTGATAT
>JAHYJJ010000216.1:0-1792 GCA_019429165.1 Methanosarcinaceae archaeon
AAGCTTTTCAATTTTCTCTCCTCCCATAGTAAGAGTAGTTTTTCTGATTCTTCCCATTTCATCCAAACCTTCCTTCACTCCTTCCCAACCATTAGCACTTATTTTATTCTTATACAGTGCTATAGCCAGATATGCAAGATAGCAAATAAAAATATAAACATCAATATGGCCTTCATCAAAATGCCTTACAGGCTGCAATTCAAGCCAGCTCTTGAAACAACCAAAAATCTTTTCAATATCGTCTTTTCCAAAGTACTGTGAAATTATCTCTGGGGCAGGTTTCTCAAAATCAGTAGTAAATATCAAACATTTGCCATCACGAAGCCGGGCCATTTTTCTATTCTTTTCATCAGGAACTACAGTTACTTTCCCATCTTTATTTGTGACAATAAAATAATTCGAAACACCTTTAATTGCTGCTCTAAGTTCTGTTTCCAGGCAATCTGCATTTTTATTACAGGCATCTGACTTTAAAATCTTGGCAACTTTTTCTTCTGATATCGCTATTTTCTTCAATCTCGATGAACGTTCTTGCTCAAGATCTGTATGATTAAAACAAACGACAGCTCTTCCAGGGATGTCGCAATATATTTTTAGCTGATCTTCATAATTAACGAGTCCTGATGGTCGTATTAATTCATTTTTTTCTGTAATTTCACATTCTTCAACAATCGTTTTTGCTTCATTGGAAGTTAACGGGATACCACCTATAAATTTGATCTGATTCTCAGCAAGAGCTTTCAAATTGGATTTTGAAGTCATACCTCTGTCGAGAATGATTGCCTCTATTTGAAATTGAATTCGTTTGATATCAAGAATCAGTTGCTGGATTGTGGTTACATCTGATATGTTTCCTTCGTATGTTCTAAAAAAAATGGGCAATCCTTCATTTTTTGTGACAACTAATAAAATATTTATTTGAGGCTGATCATTCTCATCTTTATTGTTTCCAAAACGAACTTTGGGAATTCTTGTAGCATAAAAATAAGTTGATGTGATGTCAGAAAGCAACGCGGAGGATCCTGTTTCTAGGTGCTTTATTTTGTTGAATATCTGTATGCAAACATCAACAATTCCTTCAGGAACTAATTTTTTTGTGGTACTCATTACTGCACCAAGATTGGTGGAATTTAATTTGCTGGCAGTTATTTTTGTAAACTCTTCCAAAGCCGTATCCTGGTACCATTTGGAAAACATTGTCATTGTTTCTCTATCGATTATATGATTGATAGAAAGTGATGCAAGAACCTCTCCAACTGGAAGTCCTTTTCTTGGAATAAGGTCGTTTAGAAGCTGGATTATGCCAAATTCACTTAATAAAGTATATAGAATTGCTATGTCGCCATATCGTACTGATTGTGTGATTTCAATATCTCTTTGGCTCTTTTTTGGCGGAATTATTTCAGTTTTGCCATCGACTGTTACTTCGATTCCTAAATATTTGGCTTTTTTATGTTTTACTTTACCGTCTTTATCCCGGTAATTTTCGCGTTCATAGACATATACTCGACTTCCACGTTTAATTCTTGATTTTGCCATATGTAGTCTATATATAGACTACAGAGCACATAAAGATTTCGGTGGATTTGATGGTTTAGATAACGGTTTTTTTAAAAGTAGTAGTTATGTAGCCTATTAAAGTCGGAATCTCAGGTTATAAATGCCTTAGAAGCCATCTGTAAGCCGGGAATCATTTGTCCATTCACTATAATGTGAGGCGAGCCATTATAGTCTGATTCCATGCTTTTTTGGCTCAAGCGTATTACAGTCTGCTTTCGCTTGTTGTCGCTTA
>JAHYJJ010000035.1:0-12612 GCA_019429165.1 Methanosarcinaceae archaeon
CGAATCTCAGCGGGCCCATTTGTGAGGTGTCATGCGAAGCAGATACCTCGGATCGCGCTCCAGAAGCGTAATCTGGGTTGCGAATCTCAGCGGGCCCATTTGTGAGGTGTCATGCGAAGCAGATACCTCGGATCGCGCTCCAGAAGCGTAATCTGGGTTGCGAATCTCAGCGGGCCCATCTCCATTCGACACATTTAAATCAAAAAGCAACAATCTACGTGCGAGCAACATAACAAAAAGCCCAGGTAGCTCAGTTTGGGAGAGCGCTGCCCTGAAGAGGCAGTTGTCCCTGGTTCAAGTCCGGGTCTGGGCACCTAAACACCAACATCGACAAACATTAACAAACACCAACATTCATGAGCACATCAGTAGTGTAGCGGTTATCACCGGGCGTTGCCAACGCTCGAACCCGAGTTCGAATCTCGGCTGATGTATTATTCTTTTCTTTTTTTTAATAGTATATAATTTATAGAATTATATAGTCCGAGTCAATTCGACCGAAGGGAGAATTTTCTCATTTATATTTTAAAGTGCTAAAAGTAGCCATGCAGGAATGTAAAATATACCATCCTGAAACATCCTAGCCATTAACATAAAACCCAATAGATATATAGTCAGAAAGCGCATGAAGATTTAACTAATATCAGCCTTACACGAGGTATTACACATAATAAACAAAGATCGATCATGGATAGGGACCCATTCTCTGCTCGCTGCAGCAAGTGTCGTGGTCATTGTTGCTGGAATGCATGCTGCTGAATCCATTATAGTACCGTTTCTTCTTTCTATATTCCTGGCAGTACTATGGTCATCACCGTTATTCTGGTTGCAGAAAAAAGGCGTACCAATGCCAATTGCCATGTTATTCATAGTAGTTGCAGTCATAGCGATCGGTCTGGTCTTAGTTGCATTTATAAGTTCAACATTAGATGACCTATTGACTGCAATTCCTTCCTATCAGGCTAACCTTGGTCAAGAAATTACAGTCATTCTAGTGTGGTTGAAAGGCATTGGTATCGAAATACCAGATCAGGCGCTGGTCGGAATTATCGATCAGGCAAAAATAACGCAACTACTCACCGCTGTTCTCACAGGACTTGGCGGACTGCTCACCAATGCATTACTGGTCTTGCTTATGGTATTATTCATGCTGTTTGAAGCATCAGGCATTCCTACCAAATTGCGTGTGGCACTTGGTGATGCAGACGCCACAATTACGCAACTTGGCAAAATTGTCGATTCGATCAAACGCTATCTTGCAATAAAGACAATGATAAGCCTTGCAACCGGAATATTGATTGCGGTCTGGCTTGCAATAATAGGCGTTGACTATCCCTTGCTATGGGGTTTACTGGCATTCCTTTTAAACTACATACCAAACATCGGATCGTTCATTGCTTCAATTCCCGCACTTCTTGTGGCATTTATCCAACTTGGAGTTGGAACTGCAATGCTTGCATTAACAGGATATATATTAGTAAATGGAGTTATCGGTAATGTTATAGAGCCACGGGTCATGGGCAAAGGAGTGGGATTGTCAACCCTGGTCGTGTTCCTTTCACTGGTCTTCTGGGGTTGGGTGCTAGGATTAGTCGGAATGTTATTATCGGTGCCGCTTACCATGTGCATAAAAATTGCACTGGAAAGTAGTGAAGACACACGATGGATGGCAATCCTAATGAGATCTGAAGCATCAGCCGAATCTGTTTGACCCGTATTTAACGACTAACATTCAGTCATTCACTTTTCATTGATCTTTGACACTACATCCATACCGAACTTGCGGCACTCTTCCAACTTTGCTTCATCAGGCCGTGCAAAAATTGGCAATCCGGGATCAATTACATCCATTGAACGTCCTTTCATCTTTTCCGTAATAGCCATTACAGCCTTGCCATCCCTGCCAAAAGATCCGAACGCAGCACCAATCTTACCATCGAACTGGTCTCCCTGCTCACCTTCGAATATACTGTTAATGAACGGCATTGGCTTTGTGTTATAGGTAGGTGAACCAACTAAAACAGCATCCGCATCTGACAGATCAATGAACTCTCCACCATACTTCTTGAGTACGGCCTCAGCACCTGCCGCTTCAATACCTTCTATTATTCCCATTGCTACTCGCTCGGTGTTTCCACTACCTGTTCCGTAAATTAGTACAACCTTTGTCATATATTCTCAATCTCCAGCCATTTAAAAAACTGCAAAATTAACATTATTTAACATGTATTTAAAAGTTGCTTCGAAAAATTACTCACTTTAATGATAACGATGAATTATTTTTCACTGGAAAGAGCATCCTTCACGATCTTCATAGCGCACAACTCCCCACACATCGAACACGCATCGCTGCCGGTAACCCTACTTTCACGAATGCATCTTGCACGCTCACCATCGATCGCAAAGCGATACTGCGCTTCCCAATCAAGATCCTTACGCGCATGTGCCATCGCAATATCCCGTGCTCGTGCACGCTCACGCTGCCCATCTTTCACAAGGTCAGCGGCATGTGCAGCAATCTTCGTAACAATAGCGCCTTCCTTAATATCCTCAATAGTCGGCAATGCCAGATGCTCTGACGGCGTAGTCATACACAAATAGTCAGCGCCGTACATTCCTGCAAGCGTGCCGCCGATGGCACCTGTGATATGGTCGTAACCCGGCGCGATGTCCGTTACAAGAGGACCCAGAAGATAGAGTGGTGCGCCATCGCAAAGATGTTTCATTCCCTTAACACTCAACTCGATCTCATCGATTGGAACATGTCCCGGACCTTCCACAAATGTCTGGACATTTTTATCCCGTGCCCGTTTAACAAGTTCTCCAAGCGTGATAAATTCCATGAACTTTGGGCGGTCGGATGCATCATGGATACAGCCCGGGCGCATGCCATCCCCGAGACTTACCGTCATATCATACTCATGTGCGATCTCAAGAAGATAATCATATTCTGCATAAAATGGATTTTCCTGATCGTTATGCAACATCCATGCGATCGTGAAAGAACCGCCACGGCTTACAACGTTCATTATCCTGTCACTGGTCTTGAGGTGTTCAATTGCATTTCGGTTTACCCCGCAATGTACCGTCACAAAATCAACACCATCCTCAGCATGTTTTCTTACTGCATTGAACATATCATCGGACGACATATCAACAACTGCTTTTTGAGTGGCAGCAGCCTGATATATTGGAACCGTACCAATCGGGATATCAACTGCATCCATAACCCTTTGCCGGATCATGTCAAGGTTACCACCGGTTGAAAGGTCCATGAGAGTATCCGCACCAAACGTCTGTGAAACTTTCGCTTTTTTAACCTCTTCCTCAATATCCATATAATCGCGGGACGTTCCGATATTGGCATTGATCTTTGTACTCATGTACTTGCCTACGCCAACAAGTCTGGAATTCCCCTCAATGTTATTCGGAATAGTTATCCAGCCTCTGGCAACACAAGAACGAACGGTTTCGGCATCAATACCTTCAGCCTCAGCTACTGCTTTTATCTGCGGTGTAATAATCCCTTTTTTTGCATCTTCCATTAATGTCATTTGGTACTCCGATTATGTTGTGGATATTCCATGGTTGTTATGGTGCTGAATAGGGCCTGGGAACATATATATGTTTCACGGTAAAAGCGTGTTAAACTACATTTATCTAACATAACCACATACCCATAAACCCATGACCACAGTCGTATTCACAGAGAAGAACAAAGCTGCAGCCCAGATCGCAAAGATACTAAGCGGCGGAAATGTCAGGCGCTCATCGATCGATGGAGTTTCTGTATACGACCTGAAACGAAACGGCAAAGACTGGAAAATAATGGGACTTGCCGGTCACATCATGGGATATGACTATCCTGAAGAATTCAACAACTGGCGCGAGGTTGATCCAAAAGTCCTTCTTGACACTCCGCCTGTGAAAAACATAACCAGAACACAATTTGGAAGTGCCATAATGGGTCTTGCAAAAGATGCTGATGAACTCATACTTGCATGTGATTTTGACAGGGAAGGGGAAAACATCGGTTTTGAAGCAAAATCCATTGCCGAGAGGGTATCCAGAGCACCTGTGAAACGTGCACGGTTCTCATCCCTCTCAGAAAGTGAGATCAACAGGGCATTCGATAACCTTGTAGAGCCCGATGAGAATATGGCAATGGCAGCCGAAGCCCGCCAGATACTTGATCTAAAAATGGGAGCCGCATTTACCAGATATGTGACGCTGTCAGTGCGTGAACGGGTACGCACCAAAGGAGTACTTTCTATCGGACCGTGCCAGACCCCGACATGCGGGTTCGTGTACGAGCGTGAACGTATTATACGGGATTTCAAATCAAAGGATTTCTGGAAAATTGAAGCACTTTTCAGCACACACGGTTCTGATTTTGGGGGGCAGCACCGCAGCGGGAACATCGCAGAGCAAGCGAAAGCCGATGCCATATTTGCCAAAATAAAGGATTGCAAAGTCGCAACGATAGTAAAGAAGAGTGTAAAAGAAGCAATCACTGCGCCGCCATATCCATTGAACACAACCGAGTTCTTAAAACGCGCATCAATGTTCCTGGGAGTGAGTCCCGAAAGATCCCTTGAGATCGCAGAACAACTATACCTTTCAGGTTTTATCAGTTATCCCAGAACTGAGACCAATGTGTATGCCGATGATTTTGAGTTTAAACCAATACTCATAAGTTTTACAAAAGGAGAATATGCCGAATATGCACTTTCCATACTTTCAGGGGATATCGTATCCAAGAACGGAAAAAAAGATGGACATGATCATCCTCCTATACATCCAATACTATATGCATCAAAGACCGATATTGAAAAAACAATCTCTTTGTCGAATGCGTGGATAATATATGACTTCATAGCCCGCCATTTTCTTGCAAACCTGATGCCACCTGCATTGTTTGAGAAAACACGCCTTGAAATTACAATTAAGGATGAGATATTCGACTCAATGGGTTCTGTACAAAAAGATGCGGGCTGGTTGCGAGTATATCCATTTGAGACAAAGAACGATAAACTCCTGCCACTTGTAGAGGAAGGACAGGATGTGGATATTAAGAAGATCACGAATACAAAATCCAAAACATCTCCTCCGAAAAAGTTGACTGAAGCCGAACTCCTGACACTTATGGACAAGCACGGAATTGGTACCAAAGCGACCGCACCCTCACACATAGAAACAAACAAGAAACGCGGTTATTTCGAGACAAAAGGTAAATCGATCTCCATTCTCGAAACCGGTTTTACGCTCATGGATGCCCTGAACAACTCGGTTCCGATCCTTGTAAAACCTGACATTCGTGCCCGTATTGAAGCGCTTATTCAGGAAGTAGAGGACGGCAAAAAAAAGTTTGAAACATCACTTGTAGAAGGAACAGCACTTATCAAGGAAATGTACTCGCAATTATCATCAAACAAGAATGAACTTGTATCCCAACTTGCAGGTACAATACAGGACGAAGCCGTTACTGTTGATAAGAAGAACTACATAGGTGAGTGTTCCGAATGCGGTCGGGCCCTTCATATGATCACGACTGACAAAGGGCGATTTGTCGGATGCACTGGATATCCGCAGTGCAAGAATACATATCCTCTGCCAAAAGTAGGCGCCCTTACCATTTTGCGAAGCAAAAAGTGTATGAAAGACAGCGTTGCGGTCGTAAAAGTAGGGAACAAGTACCACTGGGCAGTTGGCATTGGTCCATGCTTCAACTGTGAGATCGAAAAAGAATGTTTCCCGCCGGAAGTTGTGGGACCGTGCCCAAAGTGTGACGGGGATATGTTCCTAATCGATATTAAATCAAAGAACACGCGTTTTCTGGGATGCACCAAACGCTGCGGGCACAGCCAGTCATTACCTCAGAACGGGCGGCTCACCATACTCAAGCAAGTGTGTGAGAGGTGCGGCTGGCGGATGATAAGGGTAAAGGAGCAGGATAAGGACACGCGTGAGTTTTGTGCAAACAGGGTATGTGCGCAAAGTTCAAGGCAGAAATAAGCAGAATGTCAAATACTTATGACGCCATTCGGCTTTGTATTAATAATATGATTATGTTCCGAATTTCTACATTTTTTACAAAAAAAATAAATGCAGAAATTATATCTTTTATTAATTGTATAACAATATTTACTGGTTCGATAATTGAGTATTGTTACTAAATTGATGATATGTTGATTGACTTACACGATTAGAAATCGCGAGATTAAGAGATTATTCAGTATACATGCCTTTGACTATGGTAGATGGATAAATTTAAACGGTGATTAGAAGATGGTATTAGATAAAGCTAAATTGGAAAATTATGCAAATATTATTTATGAGGGGGACCTTAAACGCTTCAAAGAAAAGCAAAAGAAAGAATGCCACAGACGATGGGCGAAAACTCACGGTAGATGAAAAGGTAAATAAAGAATATACAAAGATGAGCAAAGAACATTCAAAGATGATGAAAAAACTCATTAAGTGACGGGGGATTGGAGCAGGTTGTATTTTCAAAGTATGTGGGCACCTTGTTAATATCATAATATCAGTGAAAAGTATGATCAATTTTAATCCAAAATATATTATTCATCTAATTGTAATTTGTTTGCTGATATTAGTAGGGATTATATTCATAATTAAATTAATAATGTCTGTATCAACATAACTAAAAAATAAACCATTAATATATTTCTACATTTTGTACTTCCTATTTTTTCAATCAATCATGTGCGCTTATCGATGGCTCGTAATTTTATTGTAGGGTTATTGTTATAATTAACGAGTTCTATTTCATATTCTCAATTGTCTTTCTGGCATCCTCATAAACATCAACACTGAGCCACATGATCCTCGCTAGTTTGTCCAAACAATCCAGTGCCTCTTTATTAGAAAGTATCTTTAGCTTCGTTGATTTAAACAGAATACCAATTGAACCGGTAACCTCCAATCCTAATCCAGTGGCAAATCTCCTTGCTGCCAGATCATCAAGTAGTATCGTTTTCCCCATTTTTCTTGCAAGAATTATTGCGGCAGCTTCCCCTTCATCAATGCCTACATTTTTTGCAATATCTTCAACACCATCTATATCCCCGTCTACTATGATCCACCCATTTGCAATTTCACCCTCTATCAAGAATGCATCAGCCATCCCTTCTTCTTTCCCCGCGTCAACCACCTCTGTTTTCACCTGCGAGGGAATAAACACTTCACCGAACAATTCTTTTAAAAGGACCAATTTATCAATTTTTGCAAGATGGATCAGTGGATCTGAATTACTAACTGTCACTTTTCGTTCATGGCCCATTGAATATCCACATCCAGATCCTCTTTTTCATATCTAAAAGGAATGTTTCGTTTTTTTAATTCTTCAAGTGCACCCCTGTAAGTTATTCCCGCCATTTTGGCTGCTTTCCAGAGAGATACTTTTCCTTCCCGGTATGATTCAAATGCTTTTTTCACGCGATATTCATTAAGTCCATTCTCGATTAATCTACGCATCATTGTAGCTTTGTCAACAACTTCCTGCCTGCACGCGTCTTCAATTTCGTGCAGGTACTTTTCCGGCAATCTAACTGACACAGTTTCCATGATTTTCACCTTGTTTACATATTATTATAATGCATACTTATAGATTGGGGTGCAGTTGATACCAGGCATATGCGTAAAGTTCAAGACAAAGTAAATCAAAATAAAAGTGATACAAATGATAATCCATTTCGCACAAGCCCAGACCGTTGACCTGAAAAATGGACAGGGATTAAAAATAATTACATCAGGACAGCAGGCATGCACAGTTACATTCAAGGATTTCAGTGCAGGGCTGACAAGGGATAATAACATGAGCCTGCGCCTCTATGAAGGAGATTATATCTATGGTAGGGATAAAGAACCCTATGTCATTATTGATTCCATGAACACGCAGTCCATGATCGACATAACGCTACCAGGATGCCGTGCAGAGATCATAGGCAAAGATGGATGCCGTGAACTGCTCTCCGGTGCAATGGGGATCAAACCGGAATCGTTGCCAGATACCATCAACATTTTTTTTGATGTGGATATTCCAAACAACGGTATGATACAGATCGTAAATAATACATCACAAGCGAATGATTATATTGTAATTCGGTGCCTGCGGGATATCACACTTGCAATATCGGCATGCCCTGACAGCAGGTTTGGGGAAGAAGGTCGGATTACACTTCAGATCCTGTAATTGTAAAATTGAAATTTATGGTACTTTGCCCGATAAGGATATAGATTTTAAAATATTCTTTTACAGTAATATATGCAATACTGTTAAGTACTATAGGAACCTATTGTTCGTACAGAGGCGAAGAGAACAATGCTTGAAATGTTCTCTTTTTAAAATATTCAATTCAGGCAAAACGAATCTTACCTCCTATACCACCAACCCCCCTATCAATTCTCTTCGTCTCTTACCACCTTAATCAACGCCCCATTTTATCCCAAATTTTCCGTTGAATGTAACATCCTCAATACTCTTACGTGTAAATGTGCGATCCTTTTCAACCGGATGGCCAATCGCAAGCACAGCCATCAGTTCCAATGAATCCGGCACATCAAGAATGGAATTTACCTTTTCTTTCTGGTTCAATATCTCACCAAGCCACACCGCCCCAAGTTCCAGTTCACAGCAAGCAAGTAACATATTCTGGATCGAGGCGCCGATCGCCTGAACATCTTTTACATAATTATACATAACATCGTGGTCAAGGAACACGGCAATCAAAAGCGGGGCACCTTGTACTACATTACTGTAATGCGTGCATGTGGCGATCTCTTCGATCGTAACGCGTTCCTGCACCACAATATAACGCCATGGCTGATTGTTCAAACCTGACGGCGCCCACCTGCCGGTATCAAGAATTGTATTTATCTGATCTTTGCTGACAGGTTTATCCGAAAAATTCCGAACACTTCGTCTTGACAGAATTGTATCAATAATAGTAGACATAAAAAACACCAAAAATATAACATATACTAAAATAAAAACATGCCGCCGTGTGTCAAAACCCGGCGGTAATTAATTGATCACATCAAACTTACTTTTCATTAAGTCCACTGTTAAGCCATGGCATCATAGCCCTGAGCTTCTTGCCAACAATCTCGATCGGGTGCTCCCTCTCCTGACGCTCCATTGCTGTAAGAACAGCATGGTTGGTCATTCCCTCGAGCACGAACTCGCGTGCGAATTCACCATTCTGGATCCTGTCAAGTGCAACATACATTGCCTCGCGGGATTCTTCATTGATGACCTGTGGGCCAACTGTGAGACCGCCGTATTCAGCCGTATTGGATACTGAATACCACATCTTCTCAAGACCGCCTTCGTGGATCAGATCAACAATAAGCTTTAACTCGTGAAGTGTCTCAAAGTATGCCATCTCAGGCTGGTATCCTGCCTCGACCAAAACCTCGAATGATGTCTTGATGAGTGATGCAACCCCACCACATAGGTCTACCTGCTCACCGAAAAGATCGGTCTCTGTTTCCTCGCGGAAGGTTGTCTCAATAACACCGGCTCTGGTACATCCGACACCTTTTGCATGTGCAAGTGCAAGATCATGTGCCTTGCCTGTTGCATCCTGGAAAATCGCAATAAGTCCAGGCACGCCTGCGCCTTCCTTGTATGTTCTCCTTACAAGATGTCCGGGGCTCTTTGGAGCGACCATATAAACATCCACATCTTTTGGAGGTATGATCTGGTTATAATGGATATTGAACCCATGTGAGAATACAAGGGCGTTTCCGGCTTCAAGTCCTGGCTCGATCTCAGCATAGTACACTTTTGACTGAGTTTCATCAGGAAGCAGGATCTGAACAATATCCGCTGCTTTTGCAGCATCTGCAACAGTCATAACCTTAAGTCCATCGTTCTCAGCCTGTGCCCATCGTGCACTTCCTTTTCTAAGACCGATAACAACATCCAAACCGGAGTCGTTAAGGTTTTGTGCCTGAGCATGTCCCTGGCTACCGTATCCCATGACTGCTATTGTCTTTCCTTTCAATGCGCCAAGATCGGCGTCTTTATCATAATACATCTGTACCATTTGTATGCCTCTTTAATTTTTTAAACGTCAATAAATTGATTGATTAAATCTGTATAATTGGTTAAATAGATGTAACCCTCAAACACCCTTTACACCGCGTGTAAGTGCGATCTTACCGGTTCGTACCATCTCTTTTATCCCGAACGGACGCAGCAACTGTTCAATTCCAAGGATCTTATCTTCATTACCTGTTACCTCAATGGTGATAGACTTTGCTGCAACATCAATAATCCTTGCCCTGAATATATCAGCAATCTGGATAATTTCGGAACGATTGTTCGCATCTACAGTCACTTTAATAAGTGCAAGTTCCCGCTCAACCGATTCCTCCGCACTAAGATCGGTTACCCTGATGACATCGATCAACTTGTTGAGTTGTTTTGTGACCTGTTCAAGCACATGGTCATCGCCCCTAACAACGATCGTCATACGGGATATGGTCGGATCTTCCGTAACCCCCACAGCCAAACTGTCAATATTGTAACCACGTCTTGAGAACAGACCCGCGACTCTTGCAAGCACACCGGATTTGTTCTCAACCAAAACTGCAAGAGTATGTTTCATGATTTACTCTCCAGGTCCATAATCTCATTAATCGCAGCACCTGCCGGCACCATTGGCGATACATTCTCTTCCCGTTCAACAATAAAGTCGATAACGGTCGGTCTGCCTGATGCTATTGCCTCATCGATAACCGGACGTACCTCGGACGGTTTCGTAGCCCGAAGACCAAGCGCACCGTAGGCTTCGGCAAGTTTGACAAAGTCTACACTGCCGCTTATACAGGTATGTGAATACCTGTGATCAAAGAACAGTTCCTGCCATTGCCGAACCATTCCAAGGAATCCGTTATTAAATACAGCGACAATTACCGGAATATCATTCTCTACAACAGTTGCCAGTTCCTGTGAACTCATCTGGAACGAACCATCTCCTGCAATATTGAAAACGACCTTATCAGGTCTGCCAACCTTTGCACCCATAGCAGCAGGGAAACCATATCCCATTGTACCAAGACCACCGGATGTAATAAATGTACGTGGTTCTTTAAAACTGAAATACTGTGCAGCCCACATCTGGTGCTGCCCCACTTCAGTGACAATAATTGCATCCTCGCATGCTTCATGTATCTGCTCAAGGATGTATTGCGGTTTTATGACCTCGTCACTGTTAATATAATGAAGAGGGTATTTTACCTTCCAATCAGTGATCTTCTTGATCCAGTCTTCTGACTTACACTGTTTTGCATATTTCGTAAGATTTACAAGTGTTTCCTTTGCATCCCCGACAATTGGGATGTCAACGCGCACGTTCTTGGAAATTTCCGCAGGATCAATATCAATGTGAATTATCCTTGCATTTGGTGCAAACGATTCGATCTTGCCTGTCACACGATCATCAAACCGTGCACCAACAGCGATCAGAAGGTCACATTCCTGTACTGCATAATTCGCATACTTGGTACCATGCATACCCAACATACCAAGTGAAAGCGGGTGCTTCCCCGGAAATGACCCGATACCTGTAAGTGTAGTGGTAACAGGCGCCATGATCTTTACGGCAAATGCAAGCAGTTCACTGCTGGCATTCGAACTGATAACACCACCACCTGCATAGATCACAGGGGTTACAGATCTGGATATTTCTTCCGCAGCCTTTTTTATCTGCAGGATGTTTGCTTTAAATGTTGGTTTGTAACCTCGAAGTTCCACTTTATCAGGATATGAGAAATCAAGTTCATCAGTAGTGACATCCTTTGGCATATCAACCAGAACAGGTCCCTGTCTTCCTGTTGAAGCGATGTGGAACGCTTCCTTGATAATCCTTGGCAGTTCATCTGCACTCGGTACAAGATAATTATGTTTTGTGATCGGGAGAGTTATACCCGTAATGTCGGCTTCCTGAAACGCATCATTCCCCAACATAAAACTTGGCACCTGTCCGGTAAATGCGACCATCGGCACTGAATCCATATATGCAGTCCCAATACCCGTGACAAGATTGGTAGCTCCCGGACCTGATGTTGCAAGACACACACCGGTCTTACCGGTAGCACGCGCATATCCGTCCGCAGCATGTGCTGCAGCCTGTTCATGACGTACAAGTATATGGCGCACATCGGCATCATATAATGCATCATATATTGGTAATAAGACTCCGCCCGGATATCCGAACATAACTTCAACGTCTTCTTTTTTGAGGCACTCGATAAATGCCTGTGCGCCCGTCATTCTTTCTGTTGCACCGGTCATGTTATGTCTCCATGTTTATTTCTTTTTTAAGTGTAAGTTCAAGTTTAAGTTCAAGTTTAAGTTCAAGTTTAAGTTTAAGTTTAAGTTCAAGTTTAAGTTCAAATTTAAGTTTAAGTTTAAGTTTAAGTTTAAGTTTAAGTTTAAGTTTAAGTTTAAGTTCAAGTTTAAGTTCAAGTTTAAGTTTAAATGTGAATCTAAATATAAGTTTAGGTTTAAGATTAAGTCAAATTTAACGTGTTAATGTATGATCAATACTGGTTTTGATACTCTGACATCTATTTTAAATA
>JAHYJJ010000036.1:0-12576 GCA_019429165.1 Methanosarcinaceae archaeon
GCCTGAACCAGAAAAATTACCTGCAGGATTTTGCAAATGCTATTAGTAGAGCTGCAGGAAATCCGGCACATGTTGTCAGCACTGGTGATGAAACTGCAGTTAATGATGCTGATTGGTATATATTGTAGCGAGAAAATTCTCCCTTCTGTCGAATTGACTCGGACTATACAATTATATAAATTATATACAACAAGAAAATGCTCACTTTGTTCGCATTGACTTGGACTACATAATCTTATAGATTATATACAACAAGAAAATCTTCGCTAACGCTCAGATTAACTTGCACTATATGTTTATAAAACATATACTACAAGAAAATGCTCACTTTGTTCGCATTGACTTGGACTACATAATCTTATAGATTATAAACTATTGAAAAATATTCATAAAAGAAAAAAAAGTGACGATCCGGATATTTCTTGATCTACTTTATCCGGATGTCGCTCTGGTTACTATTTATTTCAGATATGGGGACTGTTTAAGCACAGCCATACCACTATCGCTAATACTCAAGACCCGCACTTCGTTACTGGTCGCAGATCCGCGCATTTTCATAATTTCAATCGAACGTTGCAGGATATTTTCGGATCTGACTCGCCCAAGTTTGATCACAGAATCAGCACCGTACTCAACCATTTTATCAAGTTCGTACATCACGCCCACAGTGATAACAGACGTGATATTATGTTTTCGGAACACACCAAACACATCATCGATCAGTGTTCTCAATTTATAGTTGGATTCAATTGCCAAAAACAATGCTTCAATAGAATCAATGAAAATACGAGTCGGTTTAATCTCTTCGATCTTGCTTTCAACCAATTTTTTAAAGCTCTTGATAAGTTCTGATGGTGCAATTTCCACGCTCTTTTGCAAACGAAGACTTGGATCTGTAATATCAACAAATGTAAGAAGCCCTTTTTCTATCAGTTCATCAAAATCCCATCCAAATGATGTCTTCATTTCCCTGATAATTGATTTTGACTCCTCTGATGTTATAATGCACATCGTCTTTTCGCCTTTTTTTGCACCCTCATACAAAAACTGCGATCCTAAAATAGTTTTACCAGTGCCAGATTCACCTGAAACGACATTTGTAGTCCCACTAAAAAATCCGCCGTTGAGCATTTCATTTAATCCTGGTATACCCGTATCTACTCTTTGTTGTGTTGATTCATCCGTCATTCTCATCACCTGATAAACATATTATAAATTTTATTATTTAAAGTTGAGCCCCAAATCTCATATTAATAATTCAAACTTATGCCATATATACATAGTCATGATAGTTTGACATGTTACAAAATAATTCCTGAACTATCATTCAACATCAAATTCTACCCTTTCCATCACTTCAAGCATCAAGTCCCTATATAATAACTTTTCTATCGTTCTTGCCACATAACTTCTCTGCTGGTGTTTTTGTATATCCTCATTCATCCTCAGATCAGAATCGACCTGTACCCTCAAAAGCGAAAAATGGAACGCTTGCTCATCACCAATCTTCATCGAGTAATATGTTTCCAAAAAATAAGGGAGTTTATATGGCTCGTTAAGGATCTCACACAGAATTTGCGACTCTTTTGGCATACCCTCAAATTCGATCTCACCGTCTTGTTTTCCTGAAACAAGTTTAAGTATCTCCAATGAGTATTTTTTCCCATCTATCATGACATTTCCGTTTATGTTGATCTCTCCTAATTTATAATAAATGTAATGTTATTTAGTACCAATCCCCAATACCTACTTCAACATGCCTTTTACAATAGCATCAACAGCTTCGTTTTCCTCAAGCCCGCGCGCGCATAGGGTTTCAACCTGTTTTTTGTCCACACTTCCAATCGCAGCCTCATGGGTTACTTTTGCAAGCGGGTTATCGACCATCACGATAGGAACAGCTTTTGCAATTGCATTTCCCTGCACGACCTCAACGCAATCCACATGACCGCGCGCGTGTGGGGCATGTCCCTCTGTCACTCCTGTAAACTCCGCAACAGCATCATCAGAGATCGCAACCCTGCTCTTGATAACACTCCTTGCATTTTCACCGTTTAAAAGCACCTTCTCTTTGATCAGTATTTTATCCTCACCCCTGCCATATACTTTTGCAATAAGTTCACAGATAGTATCTTTTCCTGCATCAACCTCATAATCAAGATCAAGCAAACCAACTTTACCTGATACGAGGGTAAATCCCGTATTATAGCGTCCACCCTCTTCGATTTTTATTCTTGCCTTTGGGATCACTTCCACACCGCCCTTTTTTCCATGAAAGTGTGTCTCGTTGTATATCAACGACGCATTCTTGTGTATGATTATATTACCATCCATCTTGTGTATCACATGCTCAGCGTTGGGAAAAGTGCAGTGCGCGATCAACTCGACTGATGCATCCTCCTCTGCTATTATAGTGACATTGATCTGCTGGAGTCCCTCTTTTGGTAAAACCCCAAAGCACAGATAAACCGGATTTGGTATCTGATACCCTTTTTTGATGATAAGCACAATATCAACACCGGATTTTGTAGATTTTTTGTCAATAACAACACCTTCTGTCTGGTTTGAGCCCAGTATCTTGTTCCCGCTGACCACAAGACTTGAGACATCTGCCATCTTCAAAACTGATGAATCACCGCCAGACTGCTCGTAAGCATCTACCATTGCCGTAAATTCGGCTGATGTATCCAGATCAATCACATCCATACACTCAATCCCCCTTGGGACCATATGCTTTTACATCACAGGGCTTACATTTTTTCTTAAAGAAATCACTGATCTCGGCAGGACTTCCGGTCTTTACGATCATGCCGTCACACATCAGTGAAGCCTTATCGGACGCTGCCGCGATCTCATCCCTGTGAGTTATGACCAGCACGGATGAACCATTCTTCTTCAAATCCTGTATTAGTGCAATAACCTCTTTCAATGACACTACATCAATTCCAGAATCAGGTTCGTCAAGAATAGCAAGTTTTGGTTTCATTGTAAGAATGGATGCCATCTCAATGCGCTTGCGTTCCCCTCCACTCAATGCTTCACTAACCTCACGGTAAAGATACTTGTCAGGTGAAAGATCCACCATCTCAAGAGCATGTCGAAGAGTGTTCTCCGATACCCTGCCAGTGCCTCCTGCACCTATTGAAAGATAGTCACGGACCGTCAAACCTTCAAAACGCGCTGGCTCCTGCCAGGCAAGAGTTATCCCGAGTTTTGCACGTTGTGTGATGGTAAATTGCGTGACATCCTCGCCATTAAAGTGAACACTGCCTTCTTGTGGTTCATATCCACCAATCCCCATCAATAAATAAGCAAGCGTGCTCTTTCCGGCACCATTTGGTCCGATCACACTATGTATCTCACATTCCTCAACTTCCATATCCACGCCGCGCAAAAGATATTTTCCATCACGTTTGAGTTTAACTCCTTTTACTGATAGGATATTGATACCCCCTTCTCCTATTACAGATCAATTCAATAAATTCTTACATTATTTTAGATCGTCAAATGTATTTATGTTTAGTGCCAATTAGGAAATTGTATTTGTATTATTTATTCCATCCAACCATGTGTATCTCGCTGCACTCCTGATCTGGTTATGGATTGTGTGCTTTTCATCACGAGAAAACGCTCACTTTGTTCGCGTTAACTCGGAGTACATAATCCTATAGACTATATACAACAATAAAATATATCACTCTTAAGTAGTATTCAACCAGAAATGTAAATCCAATTTGAGATTTCCACTTACATTATGTAGTAACTTCACTGTCAGGATATATCACAAATTCACACATCAGGACACGACCTAAAATGAAGATCAACAGACCAAGAGGAACCAGGGACTTTTTACCGGAAGTCACTGCACGCAGAAGACATGTCGAAGGCAAGATTCGAGACGTGGTCAAAAACTGGGGATACAGCGAGATAATTACGCCAACTTTTGAGAGTCTGGACCTATTCACCCTCAAGTCAGGTGAGGGTGTTATCGGCGAATTGTACAATTTTACGGATAAAGGCGACAGGGAGATGACACTTCGCCCTGAACTGACCGCACCTGTTATGCGCATGTATGTAAATGAAATGCAGGCGACCCAAAAACCCATCAAGTTGTTCTACTTTGAGAATTGTTTCAGGTATGAGCGTCCACAAAAAGGACGTTTCAGGGAATTCTGGCAGTTTGGCGTGGAAGTAATTGGCAGCAGCAGGTCGGATGCTGATGCAGAGGTCATCGCGCTTGCTACGAACATGCTTGAATCAGCCGGAATAAAAGGCGACCTGCATGTCGGGCATCTTGGCATAATACGTCACATATTAAATGTACTGGAAACCGAGCAGCAGAGCCAGATAATGCGGCTTGTTGACAAAAAGGACGACACAGGGCTGGATGATTATCTGGAACAGATCAATGCACCTGCCGACCTTCGGCGGAATCTTCTTGAAGTCATCTGCCTTACCGGAAATGATGCTGTCGAAAAAGCGCGTACGGTCATCGGCGACATTCCCGAACTTGACATATTCAAAGAACTGCTCACACTTCTTGATGCTTACGGGATCGACTACAATGTGGATTTCGGCATTGCCAGAGGGCTTGATTACTACACAGGTATGGTCTTTGAGATATATGCAGAAGGCTTAGGTGCACAGAATCAGATATGTGGCGGCGGGTCATATAATCTGATCAAACTGTTTGGCGGCGGAGATGTCCCCTCAACAGGATTTGGGATCGGATTTGACCGCATAATGGAGATATGTGATGTGGAAGCCGATGAAACAAAAAAGGTTGTTGTCATCTCAACCGATTCCACCCGACTTGATGCGATAAAGGTTGCGAACGAATTAAGACGCGTTGCGCCTGTCCATCTTGATATTATGAACCGGAACTTCAAGGCACAAATGTCCTATGCAAATTACATTGGTGCCGATTACACAGTGATCGTGGGTGAACGTGAACTTGAGGCAGGAAAGGTCACGCTCAAAGATATGGAATCAGGTGAACAATCGCTTTTGAGTGTGGATGAAGTGATCCAAAAACTATCCTGACCTTTTGATTTTTTTAAATGTATACATTTTGCCATGAAACCATCTCGAATATCACTAATCACTGATGAGACCGCAGCCGATGCACTTCCTATGAGGTTCACGGTTGCTGCCATACTAATTGCGATCATTGGGCTGTTGGTAGCATCGTCAGTTCTTGATCTGATGTCAACTGCGCGCACACATGAGGCACAGACCGAGATATCGAAGATAGTCTCCAATGCCGAACAAATGACAGTGCGCGGGGCTGGCAGTGTGGTCACGCTTGAAATTGACATCCCGAATGACGTCACTGTTATACTCGGCGCGTTGCCGAAAAATAGGGATGAATGGCCGCGTGATGCTGAGAATTATTATATTCAGTCCGGCAGCAAAAGCAGTGTTTACGAGACGGATGCAGCGTTTTCCAATCTCGAGGTGGACGATGCGGTTGAACTCTCAGAGGGTTCGCACAGGTTGACACTTGAAAGTGTGTACAATTCCGATCATGGCAAATTATTTGTTCTGGTCTATGAGAGATAAGATGATGGGAGTTAGTAAGTTGAAAACACCTCAAAAAAGTATATTTTACGACCAGTCCGGATGGATCGATTTTACCCTTTCAAAAATAGCAATGATAATTGCAAGTGTGATCATCGTTGCCGCTGTATTTCAATTGGCAGCAGATTTTAAAGACATGGGGCGTGAAAACGAACTTGGGGTTATCGCACTGGATCTTAAGTCTGCTGTGGACAATGTGGGGAGTGATACCTTTGACGCAGGTGTTGTGCGAACATATTCATTTGACATGGAAAGATTCAGTTTTGACAATCGCTTTGAAATTAATGCATATATCTCCGGTGAGTACGTGAGAATGACTGCCACAGCAAATGATGGCAGAATCATACATGCTGTCAAGCCGCTCACGTTCAGGGTGCTGCCATTCAATGAAAGCACACTCCGAAGTGAACTTGTGGATAGATTCGGTCATGACGGTACAGTGGATGATCCAATTACCAGCGACTACACAATGATAGTGGACTTCCTGTCACAAATGAGTGCAAATGAAATAATGTTAAATACAAGCATGCCTGATTACATCCAAAAAACATTCATCTATACAATACCAATAATTGACACTGGAGTAAACAAAATTGACTATGTCCTTGTTTATCAATGACGAGCGCGGCTTGCTTGAACCACAGAATGACCTGTTTGCAACTGCACTATTGGTCATTGGATTTGTAGTATTTGCGGCTATCATGTCCAAAACATACCTCACATACGATGAACACTCATTCGCTCTTGAGAACTACGAAGAAGCCTCAAGGATCGCACAGTCTGTTGCCTCTGATGAGTTGCTTCACACCACAAGCCCTGGCATCATCTCTGCATCAGTGCTCGACCATATCAGTGATCCTGCAGGTGGTACGTCTATGCGTGATATCTTGTTTTCCAGTTTTTCAGGTAATTTCGAGTTTTCGGTAGAGGTCGTAACCGATGATGAAAAATACCAATGGGCGATCGAGCAAAGACCTATCGGCACGGCAAACAATGATGTAATTGCAGCATCGGTTCCCGTGGTTATCGAATTGAATCCTGCAGAATCGGTTGCCGGAACTCTTACAGTCAAAATGATAAAAAGAGGATGGATTTGATGGCAAATGGATCTGGGCGTGACAAGAATTGCTTTGGTGCAAACAACAAAAATATCCTCTTGGACCAGACGGCATTTTCATCCACGATAGATGCAATGTTCTTCCTTGTGATGATATCCATTGCAGCTGTTATGCTGATGCCCTCCATCATGGCTGAAAACCAGTATGATGCTGCTGGATATACTGCAATACAGGAATTTGACACACATCTTTTGGAATCGCTACTTAGCAGCAGTGCAAATGAGTTCGAATACGAGATCGCACCGCTTGCAGTTGTAAATATTTCGATTCCCGCGAATTCTATTACACAGGGTCCAATGAAAACACTTTTTGGAAGGGAACAGAATCACAGAACATTTTCGGACGTTGTGGCAGAAAGTATGGCACTCAATTTGATGATGGATAACAACGGTTCCAGAGTGTATCTGAATCCTATCGCAAATGAACATTCGACCGCTACCACTGCAATGATGCAGTCATATCTTGACACCAAGATCGGAGGGCGCTATAACTACCGATTTGAAGCGCACTGGTATCCGGTATCAGGTTTTTCGCTTGGAAGTGATATTATTGTGGGGGACACACCTCCAACCGATGCGATACGCCAGAGTGCAAAACTTACACTGCCGTTTACCTATGTGTCATCGAAGAATGATATTCTTGAAATGGTGAATGATTCCGTACTTGCAGATGCACTTGGAAATTCTTCAAACGAGACGATGCATGCGATACTATATGATGGGTTCAATGACAGTATTAATGTGGCTGCAAGAGGGTCAGCAGAGATGATCGTAAATTCGATATTCCCATCAGAATATCTGAACTCACTCAACAATACCGGAACAGGCATGCAGAGTGACCAGTTAGGTATCATATCCACTCCTGATAATGCTAATATACTTGATCCTGACTTCTTGATCGCGATATATCTTCTGGACCATACTGCAAATACGGTCGCAGGCCTGGATATTGAAATACCTGTAGACATTATTTTATCCGGGATGGTGACAATGGTCGAACAGGAATTTACCGATACAATACAGGAGAAGATTGCTTTTCAGTTGAAAACAGATATGGCAGATGAGATCAACAGCACTGTAAACGGCATCATTGATAGCACTGATTTTGGCAATGCTCAAAATTTGCGTGATGTGCAGGTAGGATATATTCACAGGAGAGTGAATAGTGGCGGTGTTGACATTGAACTGATGCTCTGGCAGTAATTGTCTGGTCAATCACAACCTATATATTTGATGTTGGTCTATTTGAAGCGCTTCGCCGCAATAGACTATTATTTTAAATAGACTATTTATCTATGATATCAAGTGAATATACTCCCATATGTTCCTGTTAACTTGATTACAGTATACTTAAATTGAAATATTATCTTAAGTTTCAATTTGATCAACCTAAAATTTAATTCGTAAATTGTAAATCACAAATTATTTGGAGGAATATAATGGCAAAAATGCATACCCGGAAGAAAGGAAAATCCGGCTCCACAAAACCAGTAAGAACAGAAGCGCCTGCATGGTCAACAATGACGGCAGACGAGATCACAACTGTTATTCTGGATATGTGGAAACAGGGCAATTCAACAAGTGAAATAGGAATGACCCTGAGGGACCGATATGGTGTCCCTGATGTAAAACTTGCAACAGGCAAGAAACTTGTAGCAATATTAAAGGAGAATGGTGTTGAACCTGACTTACCGGAAGACCTGTACAACTTGCTTGTAAAGTCAATCGGACTCAGGAAACACCTTGCTGTGAACAAAAAGGATGTACACAACAAGCGTTCACTTCATTCCACTGAAGCTAAGATCAGAAGACTGGTCAAATATTATCAATCCACAAAGGTATTGCCAACTACTTGGAAATACAAGCCGGAAACAGCAGCGATGCTTATTTCAAGATAATCTCTTGATGTTGATTAATATTTAAAATATCGACTTTGCCTTTTTTTAGGTGGTCGATATTACTATTTTTTTATAGTTTTTTATGCACTTCTAAATATATAATGTTTGTTTGGACGAAGGTATATTTTTTCTTGATGATTTGGGGATGCGCCGCGCCTTGCGCTGTTGTGTCGTTTTCAAATCCGACCATATAATACTCTGCAAACCTCCATCAAATAATTTATATAAACTCATGTAGTTTATCGATTATATCCTTTTTATAAAAACAACGGACCCAACAAATATGAAAATCATAGAAACGAAGATTACCGATATATTAATCCTTGAACCAAAGGTATTCGGTGATGAACGGGGATACTTTTTTGAGAGTTATACCAAGAGAGTTTTTGATGATCTAGTTGGGACAGAGTATGAATTCGTCCAGGACAATGAGTCAAAGTCGTCTTACGGTGTGCTCCGGGGGTTGCATTACCAGCTTGCTCCCTACACTCAGGCTAAATTAGTAAGGGTTTTACAGGGGAGGGTGTATGATGTTGCTGTAGATCTTCGTAAGGATTCACCCACATATGGGGAATGGGTTGGCGCGGAATTGTCCTCTGAGAACAAGAAACAGTTCCTGATACCAAAAGGATTTGCCCATGGGTTCTGCGTGTTAAGTGAGACTGCTACGTTTGCATACAAGTGTGACGAGTACTACCGTCCTGAAGCAGAACGGGGAATCATCTACAATGACCCGACACTGGCTATTGACTGGAAAGTGAAGGATGTGGATGTATTGGTGTCAGATAAGGATAGAGTCCTGCCTGAACTGGCGGATGCAGATATCAACTTTTAACGATGCCGAATAATTAATTCTATAAGTAATTTTATAAGTAATTTTATAAGTAATTTTATAAGTAATTTTATAAGTAATTTTATAAGTAATTTTATAAGTAATTTTATAAGTAATTTTAACATGGAGGATGAGAACTTTGAAATTATTGATCACAGGTGGCTGTGGATTCATAGGCAGTAATTTTATCCGTAATATGCTGGAGAAATATCCGAATTATCAGATCATCAATCTCGATAAACTGACCTATGCTGGAAATCCTGAAAATCTGCAAGATATTGAGTCCAATCCAAATTATACTTTTGTTAAGGGCGATATATGTGACACGGAGGCTGTAAGTAAAGCTATGCAGGATGTTGATGTTGTGGTGCATTTCGCTGCTGAGAGCCATGTGGACCGTTCTATTAAGGATAGTTCTGTTTTTGTTACGACCAATGTACTGGGTACGAATACATTGTTGAGCTGTGCCTTAGAATCTGATATTAATAAATTCATCCATGTGTCGACTGATGAGGTTTATGGCAGCATTGATGAGGGATCTTTTACTGAGACTGATCCTCTTGACCCGTCAAGTCCTTATTCTTCCAGCAAGGCGGGGTCCGATCTTCTGGCTATGTCGTATTACACTACTTATGGGCTGCCTGTATCTATTACAAGGTGTACCAATAATTTCGGGCCATACCAGTATCCTGAAAAACTGATCCCCCTGTTCATCACGAACCTGATGGAGGGTGAAAAAGTGCCGGTATATGGGAGCGGACTCAATATTCGGGACTGGATATATGTGGATGATCACTGCAGCGGTATTGATTTTGTGCTCAATAATGGGGACTGTGGGGAGATCTATAATATAGGTGGTGGAAGTGAGTTGACCAATCTTGAGATCACGCACAGGATCCTGGATATGCTTGGCAAGGATGAATCTATGGTACGGCATGTGGAGGATAGGAAGGGGCATGACCTCAGGTATTCCCTTGACTGCACCAAATTGAAGAATATGGGCTGGAAGCCTGAATTTGATTTTGATACTGCCCTGGCATCTACTGTTAAGTGGTATATGGATAATAGATGGTGGTGGGAACCATTGAAACAATGACGACTACGACTATACTTGGATGCCAGAAAATGCCTTGGTCATGATGGAATAACAAGCGATTACCGGTAAGAACATATTTAATTAAAGAGATCACAAATAACATAAATGAGGTAAAATCATGAAAGTTATAAATTATACTGCAAAAGTGTTGCCAGATGGGCATATATCGCTACCTTACGAAATTAAAGAAGCGATGGGGCTTGTAGTTAATAGTGTGGTGAAGATTACATTGGAAAAAGATGTGAAAAAAGAAAATGCAATGAATGCATTTGGTATCTGGTCTGAAAGAGACGAGACTAAAAGCGGGATTGAATACGTTGAGAACATTAGAAGTGGGTGGGATAAGAGGACGAAGAGGATCGATAATGCATAGAACCCGATTCCTTGTTGATATGGATATCATTATCAACTACTTAATGGGCGGGGCAAATGCCAGAGATTTTCTTATG
Source organism: Methanosarcinaceae archaeon (assembly GCA_019429165.1). Lineage (GTDB taxonomy): Archaea > Halobacteriota > Methanosarcinia > Methanosarcinales > Methanosarcinaceae > Methanovorans. Next base: position 10,973 of record JAHYJJ010000036.1, read on the forward strand.
CCGATCATTGATAAAAGAACAACAGGATTCTTTTCGGTCATAACTGAAGCTGAATTGTTATCTGGTTCAAGGAATGCTGACGATGAATCTGCTATTTATTCAATACTGGATTGTATGGAAGCGATTGAGGTTGAAAGAAATATCGCTGTAACTGCCGGAAATTTGAGACAAAAGTATTATGCTAAATATAGGACTGAACTTCCCGATGCTATAATTGCGGCAACTGCATATGAATATGATCTTGTATTAGCAACTGCTAATGAAAAACATTTTAATATGTTTTCGATGATCGAAACTAATTTCATAAAAGAGATTTGAGATCAATTTTGATTTTTTACTGTTCTTGTAGTATATGTTTTATAAACATATAGTTCGAGTTAATTCGACCGAAGTGAGCATTTTCTTGATCATACCGTTCTGTTAATTGGTATGTGATAAATGTATGGTAGTGATTTATGCAATGACTAAAATGATGATTATTGGAGCTCGAGGGATGCTGGGACATGAGCTTGCACATGTGTTCCCTGATGCGAAGTGTTTTGGCAGGGAATTTGATATTACGGACAGGGAGAAGGTGTTACAGACCATCAGGGAAATTGAACCTGATGTTGTTATCAATGCTGCTGCATATACTGATGTTGATGGATGTGAGGACAATGTGGAACATGCCTTTTCGGTAAATGGTGAGGCTCTTTCACATATCGCAAGTGCCTGTCGTGAGGTTGGTGCGGTGCTGGTCCATTTCAGCACTGATTATGTATTTGATGGTACAAAGAAGGAATTTATTGAATCCGATCCTGTTGATCCTATCAATGTCTATGGACGATCCAAGTTGCTGGGGGAGCAGAACATTGTTGGGAATATGGATGATTTTCGGATTATCAGGACTTCATGGTTGTTTGGCAGACATGGAAATAATTTTGTTGATACAATGCTGAAACTGTCAGGGGAGATGGACAGGGTGATGGTTGTTGATGACCAGTTCGGCAAACCAACTTATGCTGCTGATCTTGCTCACAAGACTGCCGAGATCATAGATATGGAACCCGGGGTATATCACATCACTAATGAGGGTGTGTGTTCGTGGTATGAGTTTGCATCGGCTGTTATTGATAATGTTGTTCCATGTTCGAGTGATGAGTTTGTCAGAAAAGCGAAACGACCCATGTATTCGGTGCTTGTTAATACGAAGACTACACCGATGAGGCATTGGAAGGATGCACTTTTAGAATATTTGAAAGATGGAGTTCTGTGATTTACCAGGACATTCTTAATTAATTAAAACTTTTCATGATTTTAATTCTGGCCACAGAGCGCACAGAGTACACAGAGGGAATGTTGCTATGTCCTTTGTGTCCTCTGTGTCCTCTGTGGCTTTATAATTACATAAATTATATATTTCAACAGCCATAACCTAACCTCTGGGTATTCTGTAGCTAAAAATGAATAATAATTAGTTGAAATTTTTCACAATTTAAATTCTGGCCACAGAGCGCACAGAGTACACAGAGGGAATGTTGCTATGTCCTTTGTGTCCTCTGTGTCCTCTGTGGCTTTATAATTACATAAATTATATATTTCAACAGCCATAACCTAACCTCTGG
>JAHYJJ010000037.1:0-12499 GCA_019429165.1 Methanosarcinaceae archaeon
CACCAATGCCACCAGAGGTGGAACCAAACCTACCTGAAGATGGTGAATACCTCTACGGAACTGCCGTTGTTGAGGATATTGAGATATTGATACTTGAATCGTTTCCGGTTCAGATAAATGTCATTACAAAAGGTTACCTGCCTGATGGGTGCACGGAAATTGGCGACATTACAAAAAGTCTGGATGGGAACACTTTTACCGTCATGATTGAGACGATTAGACCTGCTTATGCGATGTGTACACAAGCGATCGTACCATACGAAAAGTCAATACCACTTGATGTGTATGGACTCAAAGCCGGAACATACATTGTGGTTATCAACAGCATGAGCAGTTCTTTTGAACTTGCCACAGACAACATTTTTGAATCTCCCTGACATTGAATGGGGTGTATCTAAAAACACTATGGGCCAATGAATGTTTTGAAACTGCAGAGCACGCGGAGGGCGCAGAGACAAAGTACAACTCTCTGCGATCTCAGCGGCCTCTGCGGTCATTTACTCGTGAATGATTGTCATACAATTTAATTGTTATAAAATGTCTGAATATCTTATATATTTGTTAGATGAAGCCAAATTCTACACAAATCTATATATACTTCAAATCACTTTAGAGTAAATTACAGATTAAAGTCATTTTGGTTTAAAGAAATACAGCATTAAATGGGTCTTACTATTTTTGCAGTTTTATTTTTCCATGATTGATGGCAATCAAAAAATTAAAGGATGTGAAATATTTTGTTTAACAACATGGATAGAAGTGCTCCAGTAGAAGAGGGCGAAACATACGATGTAACGATTGAAGACCTCGCAAGAGAAGGCGACGGAATTGCAAGAGTAAAGGGATTTGTAATCTTTGTACCAAACGCAAAAGTCGGTGATGAAGTAAACATCAAAGTAACAAAAGTAATGCGCAAGTTCGCATTCGGTGAGATAGTAGAATAATTAAATTATTCTCTTTCTTACTTTTGGGCTGGGCATAATATCTATTATCCCTTCCCAACAATTTATTTTTATTCTGTTTTATTTACTGTTTTATCTACTGTTTTATTTACTGTTTTCTCATCTATTTTATGCACTTTCCGCAGGTAAATTCCAAAAGTGAATCTTTTCCTTAAACGAGAAAATTCTCTCTTCGGTCGAATTGACTCGGACTATATAATTATATAAATTATGTACTATAAAAAATAATGCTGCATGAGTGCGGTTATATTGTTTTTTTGTATTAGGTGAATATCAAATTATCATAAAATTAAAGTCAGTTACGTATAACTTCTACTCTTGCCTAATCTCTTTCAGTTTCCCCAAAAACTCATCGTTCTTTACGACATTAAGATCGATTCCCAACTCCTCCGGCGAGAAACCAAGCGCAAGTCCAAGTAACTGTGTATAATGCAAAACCGGAATGTTATACTCCAACCCTAACTTCTCCTTTATCTCTGCCTGTCCCCCGTCAAGTTGCAAATGACAAAACGGACACGCATTCACAATGCAATCCACACCAGCATCCTGAATAATAAACAATTTATGATTTACCATCTCAAGCGATTTATCACGCAACGCCGAGCGCACACCTCCGCCTGCGCCACAGCATGCCATCTTGTCGGGATAATTCACACTTTCGGCACCTGTGGCTTCAATTAGTTCATCAAAGAACGTAGGGCGTTCAACACTTCCAAGTTGCCTGTCGGCTGAAGGTTTTACGAGATGGCATCCATAATGAAGCGCAACCCTGAGGTTTAACGGATTGACTACCATCTCTTTGATCTTTTCAGGTCCAAACTCATCATACAGGAACTCCACGATGTGTCGTACATCTACAGTCCCTTTATACTCTTTATCGATCTTTCCAAGATGGATATTTGTACTTTTTTTAAGTTCTGCGTTCTCTTTAAGTTCATGATTCGCATCAGAAAGAGAACCATAACACCCATTACAGATCGTCAATACATCGCGCCCCATCCCCTCAGAAAGCGCAATGTTGCGGCTTGCAATTGCAAGCCATGTTGGTTTATCGAACGACCTGAAAACACCGGGTGCAGGACAGCATGAAGCACCAGATAGTTCAGAACAATCGATGTTCAGTTTTTCAAGACATAATTTTGTAGCCTTTTCAATACCTGGATAGCGATTCGGAATGATACAACCAAGAAAAAGTGATAACTTTGTCATTGTAAATATCCCCCAACTAATCCTTTACCAGTTTATCGAACTCACATGATCTGAGCAACGTCTTCACATCTTCCAGTGCATCCGGGTACTTGTGGACAGTCTCGGGAAACGATTCCAGTCCGAGTCCCTCGCGCATCACTTTCGTTGCGTCATTGATCGGCACTGCATGACCATATTCCAGCATAAAATTACCGACAGCGCGGTGCTCTGGTAACATGATCCCTTCGTGAACAGCAATTGTACGGATGGACAATATGGCATCAACGATCTTGATCCCGCGCGGGCAGCGTTCCTGGCAATTGTAACAGGTAGCACACATCCACAGGTCATCATCATGCAGAATATCCTTATTCTTGCGTGCTTTTCTAACGAGCCGTCGTGTGTTCAGAATTGTATAACGACCTGACGGGCAGCTTCCGCTACAAGTTCCGCATTGCATGCAGGAAAGTACATCAATACCTGCATCCTGCAAAATTTTTAACACATTCGGGTCACTCATAATCATTCACCTTAAAACAGTAATACAATTTGAAGATTAAACATATAACACTTGCCTAAATGTTACCGGTTAAGTGGAAAAAGTCACCACCCACAAGTTCCATGAACCTGCATATCGGATGGTGATCGCTTGGTTTTGCTTCCCTTATGAGGAAATCAGATTTCATATTCGATATGGATGTGATTGAACAGTATCTAAACAGTATTCAAATATCTCTGGATCTCCCAATCATGCACCTGGATCCTGTATGCATCCCACTCGGCTTTTGCAAGCCTCAGAACATTATCATGTACGTGGGAACCCAGTGCCTCTTTTAGCATCTCGTTTTTGGAGAGGTAATAAGCAGCATCTTTGAGGGTATTTGGCAGACTGCCAATTCCCATCTCGTCACGCTCTTCTTCAGTCAGATCAAATATATTCACATCAACCGGCTCCCCAGGGTCAGTCTTGTTTTTAATACCGTCAATTCCGGCTGCAAGAATTGCTGCGAATGTGAGGTATGGATTGCATGAAGGATCAGGGTTTCGAAGTTCTACGCGGGTACTTTTACCACGGGCTGCAGGTATACGAATCAAGGAACTCCTATTCGCTCCCGACCATGCGATATGGACCGGTGCTTCATAACCAGGTACAAGTCGTTTGTATGAATTAACAAGTGGGTTTGATATCGCAGTAATCGATTTTATATGACTTAACACTCCGCCGATAAAATGGCGTGCAATATCACTGATCTGCATTTTACCATCAGGATCGAAAAATATATTTTCACCAGTATCTATTTTTGAAAGGGATAGGTTAACATGCATACCTGAGCCGCTCTCGCCAAAAATAGGTTTGGGCATAAATGTTGCATGAAGACCATTGAGTTTTGCAATGGTTCGGGCGACATATCTGAAAGTCATTACATTGTCTGCGGTCGTGAGGGCATCCCCGTATTTAAAATCGATCTCATGTTGCCCAAATGCAACTTCATGATGTGATGCTTCAATATCAAAACCAAGACTGGTAAGTGTGAGTACGATATCACGTCTGATGTCTTCTGCAAGATCAGCCGGTGCAAATTCAAAGTATCTGCCAAAGTCGTGTGGAATTATGGTTGCTTTTCCGTTCAATCTCTCGAATAAAAAGAATTCCAGTTCAGGTCCGACATTGAGTGTAAATCCCATTTCTTCCGCTTGTTTTAGCATTCTTTTAAGCACATATCTTGGGTCGCCTTTGAAGGGGTTTCCATCAGGTGTGCAGACATCGCATATAACCCGTGCGACAACTCCCTTATCCTTATTCCATGGCAGAATTGCAAACGATGAAACATCAGGTTTTAGGACCATATCCGATTCGTTGATCCTGACAAAACCTTCTACTGATGAACCGTCAAATGATATACCTGTGTCCAGTGCTTTTTCAATCTGTGTAACCGGTATCTCAACATCTTTCACAACACCCTGTATATCTGTGAACTGAAGTCGGATAAATTTAACATTATGTTCTTCGATAGTTTTGAGTACATCTTCTTTTGTGTTGATATTCATTAGATCGCCTGCGTAATTAATTCACATTTGTTATAATTCACATTTGTTTATTTTATGTTGATGATGGTCTTACTTTTATAAATATATCTCGTTTTAGGTAGCGCACATTTTGTAAAAATACGTAAATCCGACTACAAATAGTATCTATCCCAGAATTGATTCGACGTATTTGTTTAGATATTTTTGATGCAGATACAATCCGCCGTAGGCAGCGCTTTCTTCCATCAATGAGATAATGCTTAGTTTATTTGTATTAACCCGCATTAACTCGCAATATAATTGTAAATATGTGCCAAGAGAAAATAATCACTTACAATCGCATTAATTCGAAGAATACAATCTTACAATAGGCTGTCGGAAAAGTCCACATTTATAGGGCAAGTAATGCGGAATTGCGCCGCCTACGGCGGTTGTATTGGTTTTAGATAAAACAAATTCATTTACGCAGATTTCTTACCGCAGATATACAAATACGATCCGACTATTGGCGAATAATTGAATGCATGACTGACGAGAAAATGCTCACTTCTTTCACATTAACTCGCACTATGTAATTCTGTAAATTATATACAACGAGAAAATTCTCCCTTCGTTCGCATTAACTTGGACTACATAATCTTATAGATTATATACAACGAAAAAATTCTCCCTTCCGTCGAATTGACTCGAACTATATGTTTATAAAACATATACTATAAAAAAAGAAAAATGCCAGTAAGATCGATCAGATCACACGAACTTGATACCGAGATCTTTCAACTTGTTTCTGGAAGCGATGTTAATTAACAGTGGTGTAAGTGATTCTACCATTGATGATGTTTCGATAGGTCCTACGTCAAGCGGTCGCAGGTTTGGTATGTCACGTACCAGTTCGAATACGATGTTTTTAGAGTACGTGCTGTTTCCACATACCCCAATATCATAATCAAGTTCCTTATCAAGATCGGCCAGAGTGTGTGCCGGAACATTGTGGAATGCCGAAACAAGTTCTATACCTTCTGGCAAAAGCATAGCAATCTCCTGTGCTGCACTTCCGGCCTTTGGGGTTGAATAACAGAAATAGTTTGCATTATAATCTTTATCAGATACATCGATTATCAAAGTGGATGAATCCGGATTTATGTAACATCTGTCTCTTCCAATTGGAACTACAACCGAGACGATAATCTGTTTATCGAGTATGGGGGTTATCAATTCAATGATAGATGGGATGTTCTTATATCTAATAGCCAAAAATATAATGTCTGCATTTTGTGCAGCGGTCTTATTATCCGTACCTTCGATCCCGTCATTGCTGCCATATTTTTCAAGGATCTCATTATATTCAGCAGCAGATGCTTTAGCTTTTTCAATATTACGGGAGCCTATGGTCACATCGTGCTTATAGCTCAAGCGTAAAGCAAAGCCTTTTCCGATGTTACCGGTTCCACCAAGTATAGCGATTTTCATAACGACACCATATTTATCATATCAATTATAGGCATTGGTTCAATTAAAATGTTCAATTAAAAAAATTAAGGAGTCGGGGAAGTTGTACAACGTCCGACACCCTTTTTGAATGTTTTTTAGAAAATTATTAGTGCATGTTGACTATTAGTTTAAACCCATCCACGTGCACTCATTGCTTCAACAACACGCCTGACTGCAACCACATAAGCGGCTACACGCATATTGATATTGAACTCTTTTGAAGTTTCCAGCACAGAGTGATATGCAGGTGTCATTTTCTTGTCCAGACGTGTGTGGACTTGCTCTTCATCCCAGTAATACATGTAGAAGTTCTGTACCATCTCGAAATATGAAACAGTTACTCCACCTGCATTACAAAGGAAATCAGGTATCACGTGAACGCCATTGTTGTGCAGGATATCATCTGCTTCAGGTGCAGTTGGACCGTTTGCAAGTTCAGCAACGATCTTTGCTTTGATCTTTGCAGCATTCTTTATCGTGATGACGTTTTCCAAAGCTGCGGGGATAAGTACGTCAACATCGAGTTTAAGTATATCTTCGTTTGAGATCGGTGTGGAACCTGGGAAGTTAACAACGGATCCGGTCTTTGCCTTGTGTTCGCTGACTGCTTCTGGGTCTAAGCCATATTCACTGTATATACCGCCTCTGCTGTCAGTAATTGCAACTACCTTTGAACCTAACATTGATTTTGCAAGTTTTGCTGCAAATGAACCTGCATTTCCATAACCCTGGACTGCAAAGGTTGCTGTTGCAAGGTCAATACCAAGTTCTTTTGCTGCTTCACGGATAGTGATCATTCCGCCTCTTGCAGTCGCGTCGCCACGTCCTGCTGAACCACCTACACTGAGGGGCTTTCCGGTAATGACACCGAACTGATGTGTTCCTGCTGTCCGGGAGTATTCATCCATCATCCATGCCATCATCTGAGGGGTTGTATAAACATCAGGTGCAGGAACGTCTTTGTCAGGACCTATAATTGATGCCACACGGTAAGCATATCCACGGCATAATTTTTCCAACTCATTTTGGGACATTTCCTTAGTATTGCAGATAACCCCACCCTTTGCTCCGCCGAGAGGGAGGTCAAGAAGTGCACATTTCCATGTCATCCATGCTGAGAGTGCTCGCACGGTATTGACATTTTCTTCAGGATGGAATCTGATTCCGCCCTTTGTTGGACCTCTTGCGTCATTGTACTGGACCCTAAAGCCCTCAAAAACTTTTGTTGTACCATTATCCATCTTAACTGGGATAGAGATGTGCAATTCTCGCATTGGAACTCTAAGGATCGCATGTGTACCAGGATCCAGGTCCAAGATTTCTGCACAAGTATCTAATTGTTTTTGTGCATATTCAAACAGATTCAGTTCTTCCATTAATTTAGCCTCCAATTAAATTTTGCTCAAAATATATTAACAACTTATATATATTTCATGCCTATGCTTGCCGTTTTAAATATAATAGATCAACGTTTTCCATTGCATATATATATTGTTTGATTGTGCACACCTGCAACCATTTTGCGTCGCATTCTATATGTTGGGTGAATGTACTACATCGGACATTAGGCAATCAGTTACCTTTATACAACTATATAAAACCAGCGGTCAGTTTTATATTGTTGTAGTTCTATTATACCACCTCGATGAAAGAGTTTGAATCGAGTTCAGCAAATGTAAGGATTCCAGAAGGGCACAGTGCAACAAATGTCAAATTGTACTTCTGGATCGGGATAATTTTTGCTATTTTCCTCAGAGCAATGATCATTGCAGACCATTACAGCAGTCTGCTCTCAAATCTCATGTGGTACATGGGTGTGATCGGATACCTGATCTTTTTCGCTCACAGGTACGATATCGCCAAACGCAGATATAATATTATCAAAAACCGGAGATTGCTTGAAAAAATATAAATGCGCCAACCTCTAACTGAGGAAGATTTTGATGGACTCGATTATATCATGTGGGGTCTTTCAGTATCAAAAGAGCATTTGAATTATCTTGCGATATTCATACTTTCAAGTGTCGCTATTTTACTACCTCCAATGCTGGATATTGGAATTTTAGGGGCGTGATAGGGGGAAATTCAAAAAATAAGGACTTAGATAGAACACACAAAATGGCAAAATAATTCTGAAATTAAAATAAGAGATTCCATATCAAAAACGACTTAAACAATGATGCATATTCCAGAGAAGGTGAAGACATGCAAAAGCGAGAGGACATTCACAAAGTACTAATTATAGGGTCCGGTCCTATATTAATCGGCCAGGCCGCAGAATTTGACTATTCTGGCACACAGGCCTGCAAGGCACTGCGCCAGCTTGGTTATGAGATCGTGCTCGTAAATTCAAACCCTGCAACCATCATGACCGACCCAGGTCTGGCAGACATCACATATATCGAGCCGTTGAACATCGAAACCTTAGAGAAGATCATAGAAAAAGAGCGTCCTGATGCATTACTGCCAAACCTTGGTGGCCAAAAAGCGCTGAACCTATCCTTTGAGCTTGATGAAAAAGGGATCTTGAAAAAATACGGAGTAGAGATCATCGGTGTGCAGGTCGATGCGATCAAGAGAGGCGAGGATCGTACTACTTTTAAAGAGACAATGGACAGCGTTGGTGTTGAGACTGCACGAAGTGAAGCAACCTTCAGTGTTGAAGGGGCAGAGAAGATCGCAAAGGAAATTGGCTACCCTGTGGTTATCCGGCCTGCATATACCATGGGCGGTACAGGCGGCGGATTTGCTTACAATGTTGATGAACTCCGTTCCATCGCCGCACGAGGTATTGCTGCGAGCCACATCGGACAGATCCTTGTGGAAGAATCCGTTCTTGGCTGGGAAGAACTCGAATTGGAGGTCGTGCGGGATGCGAATGGTAACAAGATAACGGTATGTTTCATTGAGAATATTGATGCAATGGGCGTACACACAGGAGATAGTTTCTGTTCCGCCCCAATGCTCACAATAGATCAGACACTTCAGGAACGTCTGCAGGATTATTCATACCGTATAGTTGATGCAATCGGCGTGACTGGCGGTACTAATGTACAGTTCGCACATGATCCGGAAACAGGGCGTGTGGTTGTAATTGAGATCAATCCACGCACATCACGTTCATCGGCACTTGCTTCCAAAGCAACAGGATTTCCTATCGCACTTGTGTCTGCCAAACTCGCAGGCGGCTTGTTGTTGGAGGATATACCCTACTGGCGAGATGGTACACTCGATAAATACACGCCATCAGGCGACTATGTTGTTATAAAATTTGCACGCTGGGCATTTGAGAAATTCCCTGGTGCAATCGACCAGCTTGGCACACAGATGCGCGCTGTCGGCGAGGCAATGAGCATAGGCAAGAATTACAAGGAAGCATTTCAAAAAGCCATCCGTTCACTGGAAACAGGACGTTACGGGCTTGGATTTGCCATGAACTACCACGAACTTCCACTTGATGAATTGCGAAAACTTCTGGTCGAGCCTTCATCCATGCGCCAGTTCATCATATACGAAACCCTGCGAAAAGGGATGTCAATAGATGAATTGTTTGAGACAACTCATATCAAGCACTGGTTCTTACAGCAAATGAAGGAACTTGTGGAACTTGAAGAGGAAGTGCTCAAACACAAAGGCGGCAAAGTCCCCGGCGATCTTCTCATTCAGGCAAAGAAGGATGGATTCTCAGACAAGTATCTGGCCAAGATCCTTGATGTGCCGGAAAAGACGATACGGGCGCAACGACTGTCCCTTGGATTGAAACAGGCATGGAACATCGTACCGGTCAGTGGTGCAGAGGATGCAGCCTACTATTATTCTACATACAATGCAGATGATGAAGTTCCTGTATCCAACAACAAAAAGATCATGATCGTCGGTGGAGGGCCGAACAGAATAGGCCAGGGAATCGAATTCGATTACACCTGTGTTCACGCTGCATTTACGCTCAAAGACCTTGGCTACGAGTCCATAATGGTCAACTGTAATCCTGAAACAGTGTCAACAGATTACGATACATCTGACAAACTCTACTTTGAGCCTATCACTGTTGAAGATGTGTTGAGCATCTACGAAAAGGAAAAACCCGAAGGTGCCATTGTACAATTCGGCGGTCAGACCCCGCTCAACATTGCTGCAGAACTTGAAGCAGCAGGTGTGAAAATACTTGGTACTTCTGTCAGGAGTATTGATCTTGCAGAGGACCGTGAGTTGTTTGCTGATATCATCAGGAAACTGGATATTCCAATGCCTGATCCTGGGATAGCAACGACATTGGAGGCAGCACTGGATGCCGCCGGACGTATTGGGTATCCGGTTATGGTTCGTCCTTCATACGTTCTTGGAGGCAGGGGCATGGAGATCGTCTACGATGATGAAATGCTTACAAAATACGTTGCAGGTGCGATCGAGATCACACCCGAAAAACCAATGCTCATAGACAAATTCCTTGAGGATGCACTGGAGTGTGAGGTTGACGCCATCTCTGATGGGGACGATGTATATGTCCCTTCGATAATGGAACACATTGAACAGGCGGGCATCCATTCCGGTGACAGTGCTTGCGTTTTGCCACCTGTTGGCATATCTGAAGAACAGATGAATACTCTTAATGAATACACACGCCGTATCGCAACCGAACTCAAGGTTGTAGGACTTATGAACATCCAGTACGCCATTAAGGACGAAAAGGTTTACATCATAGAGGCGAACCCACGAGCATCCAGAACGGTTCCGCTGGTGTCCAAGGTAACCGGTGTGTCTATGGCACGCATTGCTACAGAGGTCATAATGGGAGGTAAATTGAAAGACATGGACACCCATCAGCGCAAGTATCCACACTTTGGGGTCAAGGAAACCACATTCCCATTCAACATGTTCCCTGAAGTTGATCCGGTATTGGGTCCTGAAATGCGATCGACAGGCGAAGTGCTTGGTATGGCTGATTCTTTTGAGGCAGCCTTCTTCAAGGCACAGGTTGCAGCAGGTTCCCCGCCTCCTCTTGAGGGTACGGCTCTTATCACAGTTGCAAAAGGTGACAGGTCCCGCGCACTTACGGTGGCACAGGAACTTTCATCAATGGGCTTTAAAATAATATCCACAGGTGGCACAGCAAGGTTCTTGATCGAGAAGGGAATCGAGTGTGAGTCTGTTAAGAAACTCCACGAAGGTCGCCCGAATATTGTTGATGCCATGCACAACAGCGAGATCCAGTTTGTTCTCAATACACCTGTGGGCAAGGAAGGTGCTTATGATGACAGTTACATACGCAAGTCTGCCATCAAGTACAATATTCCATACTACACCACAACAGCAGCCGGACTGGCTGCAGCAAAAGGTATCAGGGCTGCAAAAGAAGGGCGTATCGGCATCAAGTCGGTACAGGAATATCATCGCGATGTCGTGTGAGACGTTGCGGTTTTTTTAAATTGCGATATAAACCACTCAGATCCTGTGGAGTTTGAGTGGTTCTTTTCTATTTTTTATTGTGTATTATCTACATAAATGAGATTTTTTTATTTTAAACCAAAACCAATACAACCGCCGCATACGACACATTTCCACGAAAATGTAACCCAAAATTTGCAAGACAATTTACTTTATCCACGTATATATTTTATAAGTATCTAGTCCGAGTAAATCTAATATACGAGTATTTACTCGATTAAGTGCGAAAATATTAGCATTTATCGATAATGGCGGGATATGCCGCCTGGCGGCGCATTGATTCGGCAGCAAAACTTACAAAACAAATATCTGTTTTTTAATAAATAATTTAATATTATTCAACTTAAACTTAAAATTAGAATTAGATCTCTGACATCGTGCTGTATTCCATCACAGTTGATACCGGATAAGTGTTAACTTCAATTCCCGTTTCTTCAACGGCAGCGATGGCATTTACGCCAACAAAAACAGGAATGCCTGATCTGCCTGCATCGACTGGTGCACCAAAAACTGCTTCTCCTTCATTGCCTATTTTAATTGCACCGTTTATGCCGGATAATTTTGCAAGTTCCAAAACTTCATTGGCTTTTTTAACAGCAGATGAAGGGATCTGGCGCATATTAGCAAGCATCTTGCCGGTTCCTGTTTCCAATACATCCAGAACGGATGTTGAATGCCTGCTCATGAATATCTTAATTGGATCGATCGAGGTACCATTGTATGATATGAGGTCTGTGAATCTGGTGGGTTCATGGTCTTTTAGTTCCAGTATTCCGCCGTAGGCAGGTTCTACCGGAATGCCGCTTTTTAGCAAAAGACCATCAAATGTTATGCTGCATACTGTTGCGATAGTGATCTTTCCTTTTGGGACGTAGATGTCAGAGTCCTCATCTTCTTCAAAAATTCGGACACGAGAGCTGATTATTGCACCCCCCTGTGATGCGTATCGCATAATGTCCACAACATCGTCAAAGTCGTTTTTGTCGATGTTGGATAAATTCACAATAACGTTCCCACTCTTTGATTTAAAGTTGTAATCGGTTTTGTATATCAGGTCTTCGATGCGTGTGATCACAAATCCAAGTCGATCGCCAATAAGGGCTTCTTTGAGTTCTTTTTTACCCAACTCTGTGACAGTTCGTCCGGCATACCCGTGTTTTTTTGTGAGTCCACGTTCATCAAGTATCCTTAAATGATAACGAACGGCACGTTCACCTATGCCATATCCACGTTCATTAAGTTCATCAGCGATGTTCCTTGCACCGATGGGCTTGTCACCTTCGGTTATAACTCTCATTATTTCAATGAGTTTGCGTTCAATTTGTGGGTTTGTCATTTTTGGTTGTGTTGTTTTTGGTTGTGTTGTTTTTGGTTGTGTTGTTTTT
>JAHYJJ010000217.1:0-1768 GCA_019429165.1 Methanosarcinaceae archaeon
TTAAAAGCATTTAAACACAATCGACATATTACCATGCTGGAAACCCACATTAAAGACATGAGAAAAATACTGAGAGACAGATATGCTGGAACTCTGAAGACAAATCAGGGTGTTCATCCTAAAATGGGATATCTTGACAAAAAGGAATGAACTACTCCCACATTCGACTATTTTTACCAGAAGTGTTTTAATTTGTGTGTTATAACAATTTACAGTTGGCATATCGACGTTTTAGTTTGCAATTTTTGAAGTAATTTAACACTTTTCACTAAAAAGAACTCATGCAGGCAATTTCAAAACACAATATGTGTGTCTTCTTCCGCATGCTTGTGGTTTTATTATCAGTATACACAATGTGCACAAGGTGCATCAAGGGTTCAATTTCATTATATATCGTTTTGCGGAGGGTGAGATATTCGTTGAAACGTCAATGAAGCAGGAGAGTGCCGTCTTGTAGACGGCGGTGTGTCACCTCTAAGACAAAGATTTACACGGATGAACACGGATTTTGATGTTGCACACTCAACATCTCGACCAAAAATCGGTGTATAATGGAATTGTAAGAGAGTATAAGAACAATCATAATATATTTGAATGAGTATAGATTGATATGTGTTTATAACTTTTAGGGATAACTACAATAAATAATAAATAATAATATGTGGTAAAAGAATAGAGGTAAAAAATGAGTATGCTTACATTGAAAATCCCCGAGGATATTGTAGATGCGATCCATTTACCACCCGGGGAATTGGATCGGGAATTACACAAAGAACTTTCATTGGCATTGTATCAGCGTGGAGTACTTTCATCCGGCAAAGCCTGTGCTCTTGCCGGGATGACTCGATGGGAGTTCGAGGAACTTTTGGGGCGATATGGAATTTCCCGTCACTATACTGAACAAAATCTGGATGAAGATATTGATTATGCTCGAAGCCATAAGTGATTCATCCACTTTGATCCATTCTGCAGGGATTGGTCGCCTGGATATTTTGAAAGGATTTTATGATACAATTCTCATTACGTCTAGTGTATGGAAAGAGGTTGTTGAGGAGGGGCATGGCAGACCCGGTGCTCTTGAGGTGAGGGAAGCTTGCAGTTTGGGTTGGGTAAAGGTTATGACACCTGTAAATGAATCTGTGGTTCGATTGCTTAAGCGGGAATTACATGCTGGAGAGGCTGAGACTATTGCGCTGGCTATTGAGCAGCAACCGGACGTGGTTTTTCTGGATGAGTCCGAAGCAAGAAGGGTGGCAAATCTGTATGGATTACGAATAACCGGAATTATTGGTCTTTTGGTGCGTGCGAAGTATGAGGGTAAGATTGTATCACTTCGGGATGAATTAGATAAACTTCGTAATGAGGCAGGATTCTGGATTGATGATGATTTATACAATCGGGTTTTACAATCGGCTGAGGAGTGACGTGACACACCGCCGTCTACAAGACGACATCTTCCTGTTTCGCTGACATTCCAACGAACATCTCCACAGGCGTTAATTCGAACATGCCCTGCCCTAATGAAGAATTGTACAACCATCTACATGTGTTCAGTGCGACAGAACCCTTAAACCGCTTCACAATCCAATAACCCCTCTATCCTTCAACTCAAAAAAACAACTTGCACACGCCTTCACATCGACAGCAGCATCATGCGCTTCATCAAAATATTCATCAAACAATTTGTAGTGCAATTCCGAAAGGGACGGCCATTTGTATCCATACGGTCCTGGCAATTTGCAGTAATCGGTTGACATTTCCATTGTGC
>JAHYJJ010000218.1:0-1744 GCA_019429165.1 Methanosarcinaceae archaeon
AAATACCCACCAACCGCAAAAAATCCAAAACCCACAGGAATTGCCTTGAAAGCATCAGACCACACAATAAACGAACTCACAGCCAGCAGAATGCCGCATACAAGCAGCCCCGCGCCTAGTATTTTAATATTCAATTTATACTCTACTTGCTCGCGCGCCAATTCATACGCAAATATCCCGACGCACAGCGCCGCCGCTACTGCCCAGAAAATTGTTCTAATCGATGGGGCAAAACCGCCATAGGATAACATTGTCAACTGCTTGAGTACGCTTACTGCGAGTGTGCCGTATGTCATGTCGAAATTCAGATAAAAAAGTGAGAACTTGATACCCCAGCCTGTGCTGTACTGGTATACCTCCCATGGCACTATCAGGCATACGAGCGGAAGTAATTTTCTCAGTGCAGGAATGTCGTTTTGGGTTATTGGTAGTTCTTTCATGATGCCTGATAATCTTTCATATATTATTACTGTTATTATTAATGTTCACTTCTCATTATGACAAAATATCAATATATATTTATATCAAATAATATATAGATAATTCAAAAATAAGATAAACTGAGGGGTAACAATAGAAACACGTAAAGTCCAGCAGACAGGTGGATCCACCTATATCATCTCCCTGCCAAAACAATGGGCTGACAAGGTAGGGATCGTGACAGGCTCACGCGTATCACTTGCACCTCAGCCGGACGGCACGCTTTTAATAGACCCTATACACGGCTCTTCAACACCAAAAAGGAAGACCATTGATGTTAGTGACATTAAAGGGGATGCACTCACACGCGATACAATTGCTGCTTATCTTGCCGGCTATGATATAATCGAACTCACATCGAACCGTTTCTCATCAGGACAAAAAAAGATCATCAGGGAGATATGCTACAAATTGATAGGACCTGAGATAATTGAAGAGACCGCAAAAAGTGTTGTGATCCAGGATCTTCTGAACCAAAATGAGATCTCCATCAAAAAAAGTGTACGTCGAATGTTCCTGATCGCAAATTCAATGCACAAGGATGCAATTATCGCATTAAAGAACAGCGACACCGATCTTGCATTGGATGTCATACAGAGGGACGATGACGTAGACAGGCTGTTCCTGCTAACTGCAAAACAGTTTCGATCGATCCTTCGTGGTGCACGTGTGCCTGACATATCTGAAATATCAATTGACGAATATCATGACCTGCGGATGACAACAGGCCCGCTTGAACGAATAGCAGATCATGCGCAAAAGATAGCAAAAGTTGCACACTCAATGCAAGATGTAATTCCTGAAGCCGTGATGGAGTTGACTGAAAAAGCAAGTGAAGCATCACGAAAAATAGTGGATGATAGTATTGATGCACTATACAGTTCAAACGCGGTTCTTGCAAATCAGGTAATTGGGAATATTGATGAGATGCATTCGATGATAACTGAATTGAATGAATCACTTCTTACACTCGATTCACGCGAAATGGTAATCGCCATGCGGACAATAGCAGATAGTATTGACAGGATCGGGGATTACGGCGCAAATATTGCCGAGATAGCCATTAATTCTGCAATGGCAGGTAAATAGTAATCACTATAACAATCACTATAACAATCACCATATTAATTACCATGAGAAAACCATAACTGAAAAAGATTTAAACTACAAAGTAATCTAGAATAGCAGCAATTATGATCTAAATCTTAACTTAAATATTGACTTAAATCTTAACTTACATATTGACTTAAATATTGACTTAAAT
>JAHYJJ010000219.1:0-1737 GCA_019429165.1 Methanosarcinaceae archaeon
TCAAATAACTCTTGTCACCTCTTATTATGACCATTGCCCTGCTCGCTTCATCATAGACATTTGTTGAGAATAACAATCCTGAAGGAGACAGTGCTTTTTGGATTGCGGTCTTTACAGGAACATCCTTTTCAGCCCTGTAGAATCCAATCGTGGCAAGACCTGCACCTCCGTCCATCACGGTCTTGAAATCACCAAGATCAGTGACCATCATCATTTCACTGTCCAGTGCATCAAGTAAGAACAAAATACGGTCAGCGATCATATCATTGATCCCGTTATATGCAGATTCCACATCACCGCCAAGTTGTTTGAGGAACTGGTTATCTGCAAGAATTATGCCGTCTGCACCGCTATCACGCATATCCTTGAGACAAAATGCCGCATTTTGAAGATACAATGAACCCTCTTCCCTGAATGGAAGTACAACAATTGCATAGACCGGAAAATCGTATCTTTCCTTGAGTTCCTTTATTAACATTGGAGTAAATGATGAACCCGTGCCCCCTGATGCGGATGTTACCACAAAAGCCACATCAAAACGGCCCCTGTCTTCTATCTGGCGCATTATGAGGTCTTTATTATCGTTAAAAACAGATTTTCCAACATTCCTGTTAGCTCCTACACCATGAAGGTGGGGGATATGAATTCGATCCTTCCCTTTTGTGAACTTCAATTCCTTGAGGTCATTGATCGCAGTATTGACTGCAATAGTTTCCACTCGGCTCTTGAATTTTTGGTTGGAATAAAACTTTGCAAATTTTGTTTTTCCGCCGAATGCCTGCTTGTTGACGGCATCAAGAATACGATTGCCACACTGTCCGTTTCCTACCATCAATATATTAAGCAAATAATTCCTCCGTATTTTATAATTATAATCATAATTATTAATTTAATCTCACATAGTAATGTGATTAGAACTTATATTGTTTGTGTCTGTGAAACACCCATGCCCCAATAGCAATAATGGCAATTATCGGCAGAGCATAGACATATATGGGTTGCTCTAACAAAGTGTCATATTTTCCTTTTTGCACGTAAATATTCCCTGATACAGATTCAGTGCTAACCTTTTGACTTTCAGCATTCACCCCATTATCGTATTCATACGACAACTTTGTTGTAAGGGTGTATGTTCCAAGTTCACTCGCTTTTACAGTATAGGTAAATTCCTTCTCCTGCTGTACACCAAATGATACCATGTATATCTTTGGCACACCACCAATGACTTCTATCGTGCTGTCACCGCTCACATACTTAAGGTCTTGTGGAATGACCATCTCTATCCACACTGCACTTGCGGGTGCATCGCCTGTGTTCTTTATGTTAACTGTTGCAGTGATCTTGTCATTTCTCTCAACAGTCATACTATCAACATTTGTTGAAAATTCCAGCACTGCATTTTTCTTTGGAACTTCTTGAACTTCGGGTGCTGTTACTGTCACAATTGATGCAGTTGATAATGCCTGTGGAAATGCCTGATTTGCGCTGTTTGAAAACGTGGCTGTGCTTGATTTAAGTGTGAATGTTCCTGGCTCGGTTGCCTTTAGCATGTACACAAAGACCGTTTGTGAGGCTCCAATATCCAGCGACATAGGGCCAGTATGCTCAAGTATACTTTTGTCCAATATGAAATGTTCCTGCTTTGGGTCTGAAAAAATAACATTTGTTGCCTTGTCATCACCGGTATTTTTTGCAGTAACAGTCACCATTATAATATCATCGACCATGATATTACTT
>JAHYJJ010000220.1:0-1727 GCA_019429165.1 Methanosarcinaceae archaeon
TTAGCCGACCACACTCATATCAGAAACCCTGATCGATGGCGTAACAGTTCCACCAACTTTCCTGACATCCATTCCTGCACCTGTGATGTTTGCAAGCATCTCAAAAATGTTACCTGATATCATAAGCGATTTGATCGGCTTGTCGATCTGCCCACCCTTGATAATATAGGCATTACGTGCTTCAACTGAAAAGTCGCCTGATATCGCATTTGCGGTATGTGCACCAATTACCGTGTTCACGAACACGCCACTATCGGTCCCGGAAATGATATCACTTTGCGGATACTCAATAATAAAGTTTCGCAGGCCAACGGAAGGCGTGGAAGTATAAGATTGTCTTGCGGCATTACCTGTGCTCTTTACCCCTTCCTTTCCTGCCGTATAACTATCATACAGATACGACTTGAAAACTCCATTCTCAATAACAGACGTGCGTTGTGAAGGTACACCTTCATCATCCGAGACACCAGTCTCGATACCACCAGACATCAGACCGTCATCAATTATCGTAAGTTCGGATGCTGCGATATTCTCACCAAGCCTTCCGATAAGGCTTGATCTGCCCTTTTGTACATTATCCGCATCTATTGAAGGTGCGAATGCACTTTCGATAATATCTGAAAAAGCAAATGGATGCAGAATAACATCTGTCTTATGTGGCTCGATCGAAATGCCATTCTGTGATCCCAGTGCAAGTTTTGCAGCATTTACACCGATCTGGTGAAAATCAATGTCATGATTTCTAGACACAGCAAAATCATACGCTGTCGAAGTCTCGCCTTTGGTTGTGATGACATCTATAAACCCGGATGTCGATGTTCCTTCTTCTTCAACCTCAACGCCGTTCGAGTTCAGTATTAAATGCTTACCGTATGAACGTGAAAAACTCCCTGATGTTGCCAGGATGTCAGTTATTGATCTTGCACCTTCGATCATCTGCAATGCAAGATCGATACATTCATCGAGTTCCATCGCAACGATCTTTTTGTCAAATATCCCTGAAACATCAGGATATTTTGCATTGGACACAAGTCCGTTCCAATCCGGGTCGCTTTCCCGCACTTTTGCAAAAGCGACTGCTATCTTGACGGCATCCTCCAACCGATTGGGAATGTTGGTACTCGCAAAGCCAACTGCACCATTTATGATCGCACGTATCCCGATACCCTCCGAGAACTGCTCTTTTGCACCTTCAACCAGATCTTTTCGGATATTAGCACTTGTTGAGCGGCTGTTCGCATAGTAAACCTCTGCCTCATCCGCACCGTTTTTCATAGCAAGTGAGAGTGCCCTTTGTGCCATTTCATACATGTTCAGGCACCTCCTACAAGGGCTTTTGTGATCGATATATGAGGTGAACCATCAGTTACAGGAGCCGTTTGTCCGTTTTTGCCACATCTGCCGGAATGCATTGTAAGATCGTTGCCTACCATGTTGACGTTTTTAAGTATCTCAAGTGTATTTCCTGAAAGTGACACGTCACGAAGTAACGTTGTCAGTTCACCGTTCTCAATAAGATATCCTTTCTCAGCATTGAACTGGAACACTCCCTCGCCTGTGTTCACCTGTCCACCACGTGAACCAATGAGATAAATACCATCACCAATAGCCTCAAGCATCTCCTCGAATTTCGAGTCGCCATTATCGATATATGTATTACTCATCCTTATGATCGGCATCGAATAACCCTGTGCCCTGCTATGTCCTGGAATTCCACCAAGACGCGC
>JAHYJJ010000221.1:0-1710 GCA_019429165.1 Methanosarcinaceae archaeon
ACTTTTGACTTATACTTTTGACTTATACTTTTGACTTATACTTTTGACTTATACTTTTGATGATGGCGATAAAGGTCCAGTGGGATTAATATGAACAAAAGTGACTTATACCTAAAAAAATAACAAGAAAATCTTCGCTGACACTCAAATTAACAGGAATGAATTTACCATAACGGAAGCTTTACCCACTCGAAACAGCGAAGAGGCAATTATTCACGGGATAATTTGGTATGAAAATACCCTCATTTTATTGCCCGTGGGTATCCCGAAGGGTCATGAATGTTTATTTGAAAACTGAAAAGTAAAACTTGGGCAGAATATTATTTGTAAACATTAAAAATTATAGATCTAGTGGCGTTTTAGACAGCCAGAAGAGTGCAGTTTATTGTTACCATGTTATACACAAAGTAATATTATTGCAGTATAATATAATTATATACATGCTGTAATAGTATTACTGTTTAAATCATAACTGGATTTTAAAACTGTGTCAACGCGAACTATATATTTATAAAATAGATACCATAAAAAATAGAAGCCTCGGGTGGGATTTGAACCCACGATCTCGTCCTTACCAAGGACGCGCTATACCCCTAGGCCACCGAGGCACTCGAATAAGATAGGGATGTGCTGCCATTAATACTCCGAATCAATTATGAATGTTTCGGTTGAGGGAAAAATCTCATAAGTCCCATCGATCATCCACAGGCATTTGCTCATTTATCCACATAAGCACATCACCATTGTGAACTATCCTGTATGAACGCGAAAGTACAGACTCGCACCCAAATAAGTTATCGCCTTTGACAATCTCGATCGTATCAAAATCACGGCGCGTTTCAATACCATGCTCTCTCAATATCTTCCCGATAGGAATATCTGCACGCATCATATCTTTACGCACCGATTCGGGCATCCGGTCAATCGGAGCAAGGGATTTCGCATAAACGTAGGGCACACCGTCAGCGACCAGTGTCACGATGCGACAATTAACATCATCTCCAACATCAATATCGAAAAGAGATGCCATAGAATCATCTGCAGGTACTTGGTGTTGATCCTCAGTCACAACCGTAACATCATGCATGGTCATGATCTCAAGCAGAAATGTCACTGAACCATCAGTTCCTGCACATACCCTCAAACATGTAGGGATGTCGAATCTCTTGAGTTTATCTAAAAATTCTGTATTCACGATGCTCACCGAGGTTAGATGTGACTACATTGATGAATCAAATGCATCATTTACTGACTTCTTTCTTAGCAGCTTTCAACCTTTCCTTAGCCGTATATCCGGTAGCTTTTAACAAAAAGTCCCTGTATTTTTTGTTAGAATCAAGGATGAGCTCATCGTCTGTGATCGATTTATCATAAACCGGGTCCACAGCAAGTTTCTTTCCTTCGATCCATACTGCCAATTTTGAGAACACGCCGTATGATGTCACAATCTTATCACCATCACAAGTGATCTCGCTTGGGAAACATTCTTCAAGAGCAGAATATATCCTTTCACTTTCAGGCGTGAATCCGCGTTTTATTTTGTATTCCTGCATTTTAATCACCTAACTGTTATCGTTAATATGAATTAAAGTTTACTTAATCTTACTTTAGTATCAATTATATTTCACCACCATATTCTCCGTTAATCTCATATCAAATAAAAGCGATTAACCCATCTACACTAAATTAACATTTTATTATATTATATTA
>JAHYJJ010000038.1:0-11940 GCA_019429165.1 Methanosarcinaceae archaeon
TTTTCAATACCAAGCCAGATGAAACAGCGGATTGAGCGAATCCGTAAATACATCAAGCAAAACAAGCCTGACAGAGTTATATTACTCGGCGACATCAAACATAACATTCCACAAATATCATGGCAGGAAAGGGATGAGATCCCCTATTTTTTGGAATCAATTGCAAAATATGCGCCAATTGACATATTCCCGGGAAATCATGACGGAAATATCGACTTCCTATTGCCGAAAGATGTGGATATCACCCTTCATTCCCCAAGAGGTGCAATTCTGGACGGAGTTGGATACTTCCACGGACATACATGGCCTGACCCCGAATTGCTGGGTGTGGAATACATCATAACAGCACACAACCACCCGATAATACGTTTTACAGATACGCTTGGGTTTGCAACAGTCGAACCTGCATGGATTCGCACAAAACTAAAGTGCGATGTTTTTGCACAACATTTCCCAAGTATTGACTTTTCACAAACCGGTGCATGGGGTGACCCACAAATATTCATTGTTCCTGCATTCAATGAACTGTGCGGAGGCGTGGCTTTCAACGAATCGCTACATGATGACCTCCTTGGACCTGTATTTTCATCCGAAGGATTTGACCTTGACAATGCAAAAGCGTATCTTCCGGATGGAACAAATCTTGGCACACTGAAAAACCTGCGCAGAATGGATGAATCAAAGCAAAGGGAACCGAGAAAGAATAGGAAAAAAGGCAGGAAAGGAAAAAAAGGAAAGAAGCATGGGGTTTGAAAAATGACGTTCAATAACATTTTCGATTCACTTCACCCAAGTATTCAGGAAGGTCTGAAAAAACGTGGTTTTACTGCACCCACAGAACCGCAGGAAAAAGCATTCCCACATATCCTGAATGGAAAACATACATTCCTTATAGCACCGACAGGTTCAGGAAAGACCGAATCCGCAGTCCTTCCGATATTCGACAGCATACTCGCAAAGAGTGATGAAGAGCGAAAAGGCATATCAGCCCTGTACATAACACCCCTGCGTGCTCTTAACCGTGATATGTTGTCACGTATCGAATGGTGGGGTATGGAACTTGGAATTGATGTGAAGGTACGCCATGGGGATACGTCGCAATATGAGCGCCAGAAACAATCAAAGAAACCTCCTGATATACTGATTACCACGCCTGAAACACTTCAGGCAATGTTCACAGGCTCAAAATTGCGCCAGAACCTGAAAACTGTTACCCATGTTGTGGTGGACGAAATACACGAACTGGCATCGTCAAAGCGGGGAACACAACTGGCAGTGGGACTTGAGAGGCTTGTTGAACTTTCAGGGGAATTCCAGAGGATCGGGCTTTCAGCCACAGTCGGAAATCCGGATGTTGTCGCAGGTTTTCTTGCAGGTGCAAAACGTGATGTGACAATCGTTGAAGTTTCCATGTTAAGTCTGCTGGAATTCAACGTAGTGAGTCCACAGGTCACACCGCAAGATGCGGATATCGTGAAAAAGATTGGATGTGATGTCGAATTTGCATCCCACTTGCGATGCATACGCGAGATCGTTGAAACACACACATCGACCCTCATTTTTGTGAATACACGCCAGAGTGCAGAGGCGCTCGCCTCCGGGTTTAAAATTTTGGGAGCAAACATTGGAGTACACCACGGCTCGCTGTCCGTGGAGTCACGTATCGAGGCAGAAGAGTCGTTCAAGAACGGAGACCTGATGGGGCTTATCTGCACATCATCAATGGAACTTGGGATCGATATAGGGAACGTTGACCACGTGGTCCAGTACGGTTCACCAAGACAGGTATCTCGATTGCTTCAACGTGTTGGCCGTGCAGGACACAGGATACATGAGATATCAAGAGGGACGATCCTCACGGTTGGTTCTGATGATAATGCTGAAAGCATGGCAATTACAAAAGCGGCACTTGAGGGTAAGGTGGAAAATGTATTCCCACATGTTAATTCTCTTGACGTGGTTGCAAATCAGATATCGGGAATGGTGCTTGATTTTGGCGAAGTTGAAGTTGAGAAGATACATTCGATATTGACACGTTCATACCCATTCAAGGACCTAAATATCGAAGAACTGTGGCGGGTCGTCGACCAGATCATCGATTACAGGATGGTGTGGCATGATGAAGGGTCAAAATCGATAAATCGGCGGCGAAATAGCTGGCAGTACTATTACAACAACCTCTCCATGATTCCGGATGAGAAGAAATACGAGATATACGATATTGTTACCGGAAAGACTGTGGGAGTACTGGATGAGGCGTTCGTGGTCAATTTTGTTTCACCCGGTGCCGTATTCATTACTAAAGGGGACATGTGGAGGGTCATCGAGATGGTCACTGACCGCGACAGGATCAAGGTCGAACCTGTGAAAGGTATGGGTGAGATACCAAGTTGGGTAGGTGAAGAGATCCCTGTGCCTTATGAGGTAGCACAGGAAGTAGGTTCCATCAGAAGCAGGATAGCAGGTTTTATCCGCGACGGACTTGAGGATATGGAAATTGCAGAACACCTGCAACAAGAATATCCAATTGATGAAAGAACTGTTTTGAGCGTGATCGAACTCATACGCGATCATATATCAGCAGGATATCCGCTTCCTGATGACCATACTATTGTCATTGAAGATGATGGTGAGGCTATTACGATAAATGCATGTTTCGGACACAATACGAACGAAACCATCGGAAAAGTGCTCACATCACTGCTTGGTGCCCGTTTTGGCAGTAGTGTTGCACAGGAGATCGACCCATACAGGATACGTCTGCAACTTCCAAGAAAGATCAAACCGCAACTTGTACAGGATCTGGTACTTGAGATACAACCCGAATATATCGAGCCCATCATTGAGATGACGCTTAAGAACACTTCACTTATGAAATGGAAGATGGTCCATGTAGCAAGAAAATTCGGGGCGCTTAGTCGTGATATTGATTATGACCGCATCAGTATGAAAAAACTCCTTGAGATATATAAAGGCACATCAATGTACGAGGAGGTCATGCGGGAGATATTTCACAATAATCTGGATATTGAAAGAGCACGGGATGTGCTGCTTGGGATTATGTCGGGGGATATTACAGTTGAAATTTGTCCTGTTTCCACTCCGATAGGTGCAGCAGGTTTTGCAATGAGCCGTGATCTGGTGGCACCTGAGAAGGCTGACCGCTCTATTGTGATGGCGCTGAAGGAGAGAATAATGGATGACAATGTCATACTTTTCTGTGTAAATTGCAAGAAATGGATTTCCCGCCGGAAAGTGAGAAATGTACCTGATGATCTGGTATGTCCTGTGTGTGAATCAAGGACAATCGCCGCTTTGAAGCCCTGGGAAGAAGAGGAGATCAAACTTGTAAAGAGGCAGGATAAGGTCACTTCAAAGGAGGATATTAAGCGTATCAGGAGAGTGCATCGCAATGCCAATATCGTGCTTTCACAGGGTAAGAAAGCGGTAATAGCCCTTGCAAGCCGGGGGGTTGGACCGGATACTGCATCGCGTGTGATTGAGAAAATGCGGATTGATGAGGAAGCATTTTATAGGGATATTATGGCTGCTGAGCGGAACTATGCCAAGAATAAGAGGTTCTGGGATTAATAGTGTGTAGTTGAATGGTGTGTTAAAAATATTACAAGTGAAGCATCCCGTAAAATGTATAAAAATGATTATGCTGAGATCTATAAGTATCTCAGCAGAACATACTTATCATCAAAATACGCACCTGGTGCTGTAAAATCAGACACTACAAGTGCACCGGCTTCCGGACGTAGCTGTAGTGATATTTTCGTTCTTGGCATTAATCCAGTATATGTAGCATCCTCTGCAGAAAATACTTTTCGTATATCTACAGTAAGTTGCATAATATCGCCGGTTCTGAGTACCGGCTGAGATGGCTTAAAAACACTCTGATCACGTATTCGTACTGAATCAACTGAAAAATAATCAGATGTTGGTTTATGAATCACGTTACTTGTATCAAGTGTATCATATCTTACTGTCGCTATATGCATCCCATCTGATATGTAAATAATTAACTGGGAAAGATCAATGTCTTCACTTCCCGGACCAAGAGACAAAGAAATATGGAGTTTTGTGACTTCACCATAATCAATAACATCACTAACTGTGATATACCGACTGAACTGTTTATCGTATAATTGTTTATCGTAGAATTATAATTACCACTGGTAGTGAATCTATGTTCGGCATATGATCCACTTGCAACTGTTTCGTTAATTCCATCTACTTAAATAGAAAATGGTCCACTTGTTGACATCCACTCGATCATACCACCTTTGTCGATAGAAG
This sequence comes from Methanosarcinaceae archaeon, assembly GCA_019429165.1. Taxonomy (GTDB): domain Archaea; phylum Halobacteriota; class Methanosarcinia; order Methanosarcinales; family Methanosarcinaceae; genus Methanovorans. Next base: position 4,303 of record JAHYJJ010000038.1, read on the forward strand.
AATAAAGCGAATCCTGCACACCATTCACTACATTAATTGTTGTATATGTTGCACGTTAACCCTGTACACGGTCAACAGGTATATTTGATGCAACTTCTCTGGTTGTTTCCTGACCGGTCTGTGAAGCTTTTTGTTGTAAAACACCAGACGTTTTTATCAAAAGTGCAGATGCAACTGCAGCCACCAATACCATAGAAATGAAAATAATAAGTGTCCCTATTCCAACCTGCGCACTGGTATCAGTGTTCATTCGATATTTTTAATTTGCTTTCGTGTAAATCCCCTCAGATTAGTCACTTTGAATATCTACATTTATGTACATGCCTATATCTATGTATATATCAATATATATGTCTGTGAATTATATTTAACACTTATACTATATTAACTAATTGTATTATATACAACACTTTTCAATATGAACCGCAATGAACCTTAATTTATTATTACAGTTTGGTCAATATCCTGACTGTAAAAATTATCTCATAGAATAAGGGAAAGACATCACAAAGCATGGGAAAAAATAGACCCCCCCGCCTTAGAATTCATTCTTAGAAAATCTTCACTGATATTCAGATTAACCCCAATCATACTTACATGCTATAAATATCACTATAATACATCCCTCACATGCCCAAGTATCAAATTCATATACTTCGCTGCCCCGCCTTTAAGATCTGCCGGATGAAGAGCACCCGATGCAAAGTTATCCTCAAGTTCCTGCTGGCTGTGGAATGTCATATTTCCTCCATACTTATCAGGTCGCTCAAAAACGACCTCATCATATCTTGGGAAAATATGATACTTGAAAAGATCAATGACCGGATTATCCACAACCTCACCTGCAGTGCAGAATGCCTTGTTGAGTTTCTTTGTAACCCCCTTTTCCGTATCATCAACAGAAATAAAATTGTCACTTGAAGATGACATCTTCGCTCCATCCAATCCAAGCAAGATCGGCGTGTGTATGCAGATGGGAGCTTTATAACCAAATCCTGGCAACTCTTCCCGTGCAAGCATATGGATCTTCCTCTGGTCAATTCCACCCACAGCCACATCCACGCCAAGCATAACAATATCAACAGCCTGCATAATAGGATAAACCATCTGAGAAACCTTCGGATCCTCCATCTTACGACCAACTTCATCCATGCTTCTCTTTGCCCGGTTGAGCGAAATGGCACGTGTAAGTTTAAGGACATTCAGCATATATTCAGACCCAAGCTGGAAATCAGAACCATATACAAAATTCGTTCTCTCCTCATCAAGTCCAAGTGCAATAAAACACCGCTTATTGTAATCTGCAGTCTCACGAACCTCTTCCAGAGTACCCTTTTGGTTCAGGTACGCATGCACATCAGCAAGAAGAACAGTGATCTCAAATCCGGCATTTTGCAGATCTATCAATTTATTCACTGTAAGAACATGACCCATGTGTATCTTGCCGCTTGGCTCATATCCCACATACGCAGTAGGATGTTCTTTTGATGCCACCAGACTGTCAAGTTCCTCTTCCGTAACTATTTCCTGCACATTTCTTTTAATAAGTTCAAGTCTGTCCATTAATTCACCGCTTGTGTAACTGTATTGTAAGTTTAAGTTTAAGTTTAAGTTTAATTGTAAGTTTAAGTTTAAGTTTAAGTTTAAGTTTAATTGTAAGTATAAGTTTAAGTTTAATTGTAAGTATAAGTATAAGTATAAGTTTAAGTTTAATTATAAATTTAAGTTTAATTGTAAGTATAAGTTTAAGTTTAATTGTAAGTATAAGTTTAAGTTTAATTGTAAGTATAAGTTTAAGTTTAATTGTAAGTATAATTTAATGTGTAATTCGTTTGAAAACCTTAATTAATGCAATCATTCAAAAATGCGTTGCCTTCATCGGAATTAAAGATTGGTACATCCCATTTTTGAACCACCTTTGTACGTATGGATTCTGTTTCCACATTTTCCATCGGATTGAATCCCGAAATCTCATATTCTTCCTTGTGGATTACAATTCCTCGCCGGTGCCATGCATGTGTCTTTGCAAGATTTATTCCCCTCTCAAATAACAACTCATGTACACTGCTCACGTTTTTCCCCTTCATCTGCGACGCAGCTTCGCTTTCATTCAAACCTTCTGAACGCAGCGTGTAATATCCGTATGAACTGACACAGTTTCTCCATGCCTCGCGTTGTCGCCATATCAGATATTCAATAATCTGGTCATTATTCAGGGGTACGATCCTTGAATCAAAAGAAATTGGTTCATCCAGGCCGAGTAGAATGGTAAGAGCACTGCTGATATAACTTGGAATAATAGAGTCAAGTTTCTCAACGCGCTCATTAAAAGCAGTGTCTGTGAACAGAAAATTAATCTCATCTGAGAATGTATATGCAAAAACCGGACTCATGCCGCTTTTCTTAAAAAAAAGTTCAACCGAATCCGCCATTGCAGATGCGAACCGCTTATCATATGGTTTTTCAAAATTGAAACGTGATAACGTATTTTTAAAATTCCTGCCATCAACGCGTATGATCACAGGAGGCGCGCAACGCAGATTGGCATAGATCTCTCGCCTTTTCATAGTGTAATTAATTCATGAATAATATAGTTCGAGTCAATCTGAACGTCAGCGAAATTTTCTCGTTAATATTCTTCTTCCACCTTTTTAGGCGGGGTGAATTTTTTCACAACATCCCTGATAATTACAATATCGCCGGTTGTCACAACCCATCTATACGGTATTATAATACCTTTTGTAGGAACATCAAATACCTCACGATTAATGTCTGAAACAGCAAGCCCGCTAACTTTTCGGCCATTTGCATCAAGTATAAGGTCGCTGACTTTTCCTATGTATGTTCCAACGTCAGTATAAACGTTCAATCCAAATAATGATGTGATCTCTGCGCGCATGATATCCCTTGTAATCCTTTATTGTGGTTAATTAAACATATGCTTAAGCAATTTATAATTTATGAAATGTTCTGCATTATATATAACATTTTACAGTTGTAGTTTTGCAATCCCATCACGTACAGCAGCAACAGAGTTTGATAAAGCCTTTGATTGCTCATCCGTGAGTTGAAGTTCAATGATCTCCTCAACACCACCTTTGCCCAATTTCACAGGAACACCAATATACACATCTCTCGCATTGTACTCTCCCTGCAAATAAGCCGCACATGGAAGTATCCTTTTTGAGTCTTTGACAACAGCCTCAACCATCTTGGCAACCGATGCGGATGGTGCATAGAATGCACTGCCTGTCTTAAGATAATCAACGATCTCAGCCCCACCGTTGATGGTACGCAAAACTAATCTCTCAACAGCCTCCTGTGACATAAGTTCTGATATTGGAATACCGTAAACTGTTGTGTACTGGGGCACCGGAACCATTGAATCACCGTGTCCGCCAAGCACCATTGCGTCAACATCACGCACAGAACAGCCGATCTCCATTGCTATAAACGCTGCAAACCTGCTCGAATCAAGCACACCGCTCATCCCGAACACACGATTGTGCTCAAATCCTGTTGCTTTTAGTGCAACGTAAGTCATTATATCGAGCGGATTAGTGACCGTAATAACCGTTGCTTTTGGAGCATATTCTGCAATCTTCTCACAAACCTGTGTTGTGATCTTGCCATTGATGGCCAGCAGGTCATCGCGGCTCATACCAGGCTTTCGTGCAATTCCCGCAGTCATAACAACAACATCAGAATCCGCAATGTCTGCATAATCGGTCGTACCAAGTATATCGACATCATACCCCATAACAGGGGCAGCCTGCATAAGATCAAGAGCCTTACCCTGTGGCAGACCATCAACAACATCTGTCATAACAAGGTCGCCAAGTTGTAATTCCGCAAGACGCTGAACTGTGGTGGCACCCACATTACCTGCGCCGATAACTGTTATTTTTGTCATTTTTGAAACACCTATTATTGTGATTTGTGCATAGTAATGCCAGATTCCTTTATTATGTTTTGCCTATTAGCATTCACCAACACTATTGAAACGTCATATTTATTTAGTTATTTTTGATGCAGAAACAATCCGCAGTAGGCGGCACTTTCCCCCATAAACGAAAAAATAATCAATTATTGTCGCATAAATTCGAAGTACGCAATCTTACAAAGGACTGTCAGAAAAGTCCATATTACGAGGGCAGTGGTGTGGGAATGCGCCGCCTATGGCGATTGCCTTGGTTTTAGTTTCAAACCCATCTTTGACAACTGAATTTTTGTTCTAAATTGATATCAAGGGCATTAATGCCTCTCTATTTTCATTTCTAAGCATTTTTCATAAAAATTTCAGCCCTTAAAATCACAATCAGTGTAGCCACCACACACTACAATAAAATTTTGTTTTAAAATACTGTAGGTATACAAAAAATATTAAATAATACATATCAATAGAATCATAAAGTGTTTATATTTATATACAAACTAATATATATGAGTTGGAATATCCATGAAATTCAAAGAAAAACAAAGTCATACGTCGCTTTAAAGAAAAATGAAAGAGTTGGCAAGAAGGTGAAATCTAGTTACATCTATCTTGGTCCAACCATAAATGCCATAAAGATATTTGCCGATTTTCAGATCAAGCCACTCATTGATAAAAAAGAAATTAGTTACAGTGGAGAGATCATTCTTGGAAAAATAGCAAATTCTATCAATTTCAATAAAGTTCTAGAAAAATACACAGATGACAAACGTGTAGCTGAAGTACTAACAAACATAGTCATTCTCCGAACCCTATTTGCAGATAGCAAACGTAAACTTGTAAAAGAACGACTAAACCACTCCATCCTGAAAGATTTTACTGATCTACGGTAATTTTAGATCCAAAAAGAATTCATCTGACGCGAAGCGGCGGCGTATTCCTAAAATTGCATAAAAATACAAATTGTCCGAAATGAAGCAGAAGACTTTTCCCTTTCCGCACAGTGGCAGGGAGGTTTTAGTTACTAAAAATGTAAGATTATCAACCGGATAAAGAAGCTTGATATATCCTTAAAACCAATATTAACTATAACAAACACAAATCTTCAATATACACATCTAATCGCCGCAGCATTCAATTTTGCTTATGATGGCCATAAAAACATATTATGAAATATTGGAAGTTGATAAGAAAGCATCCAAAAAAGATATTAAATCCGCTTACTGCAGGTTGGCTATGCTCTATCATCTCGATAAAAATAAGTTATCAGGAGCCGAAGAAAAGTTTAAAAAAATCGCAGAGGCTTATTCCGTACTATCAGACCCAAGCAAGCGGAAACAATATGATATCGACAATGAACCTAGAAATGTTATGCTCAGAAGTGAACAAGAAAACAGATGGCAAATAATAAGGGAGCAAAAACAAAGAAATGCCAGAACAAACCGCATTCTATGGGATTTCAATCTATACCGGGAACAAGAATACATTAAAGATAAACAAAGAGAGAATGAATCTATGAATATTATATATGCTTAACAGCATTTACAGGATGCAACGCCGCATCTAAATCTAGTCCATGATGTCAAATAATTGGATTAATTGGCAAAAACAGTACAATCATATACAAAAACAATGTGCGGAATTACAGGATTTTTTAATACACAGAATGCAGCAGAACACACTTACCGAGCCCTTACCATCCTCAAAAATCGCGGCATGGACGGTGCCGGTGCCTGCGGTATCGATTGGGTAGAATACTCGGATAACATTGATTCGTTATCTATTCCAAAAGACATCAACATACTCGGCCACACCCTGCATTCCATGGTCAGTTTTGTTCCGCAGCCGATCATACATAAGGGGCGAATGGTTGCAAATTGCGAGATATACAACTGGAAGGAATTGAGTAGTAAATATAACATAGATGCAAAAAATGACTCAGACCTTCTTATACAACTTATCGAGAAACAAATTGCTGATAAAGATGAACTTAAAATTGACACGCTGCCAAATATCAGCCAAATTATTGACGATACCCTCCGCGAATTCATCGGCGTCTATTCATTCGCATATTGGCTCAATGATAAAGTGTATCTTGCTCGCGATATTATTGGTCTGAAACCCATGTGGTACAGCACACATTCCGGTTTAGCGTTCGCATCTGAGAAAAAAGCCCTTGATGCTGTTAATTATATTAGCATCAAAGAACTGAATCCGCGCGAGATATTGTGCTATGATATTAAGGATGATAATATCACAAAGTACAATCGAGAGTTCTTTTCGACCACACCGGAACATGAGGGAGCGGTTGAAACCATTCGCGCGGATGTCGAAAAACTCCTTATTGATGCTATCTCGATCCGCATCCCCGACGAACCGTTTGGCATTCTGTTCTCCGGCGGTGTTGATTCAACGATCATCGCTTACCTTTGTAAACAACTTGGAAAGCAACAAAGTGTAAATTTAGATTTAGACTTAGACTTAGATTTCACTTGTTATACAGTTGGACTGAAAGGTGAGATAGAATCGCCGGATGTCCAGTACGCAAAAAAAGTGGCTGATGAGTTGGGACTTCCACTCATTGTGAGCGAGATAGATATTGATGAAGTTGAGGAATATCTTAAGACCGTGGTGCCGCTTATCGAAGACACCAATGTTCCCAAGGTCGGTGTGGGGTTAACGATGTATGCTGCCTGCAAAGCAGCAGCAGAAAATGGTATCAGAGTCATGTTCTCCGGGTCGGGTGCTGATGAGTTATTTGCAGGATATGACCGGCACAGGCGCTCGACCGATATTAACAGGGATTGTTATGCAGATATTTTAAAGATATACGAGAAGAACACATACAGGGACGATGTTGTTTCTATGAACAACAGTATCGAACTTCGTGTGCCGTATCTTGACAAAAGGCTGGTGGAATACGGTCTCAAGATCCCGCCGCAGTACAAGGTTGAAATTAATAATGAGAAACAGGCTGAGATTAACAATGAGCATGAGCAGTCTCAAAATAAACTCATTCTGCGCATGGTTGGCGAACATATTGGCATTTCCCGCGAGTTTACGGAACGCAGGAAACAGGCGGCTCAATATGGTAGCAGGTTCGACAAGGCAATTACGAAACTGGCAAAGAAGGCTGGCTGCGGTTCAAAGACAGAATACCTTAAACGATTTTATTCGCAGCCAAATCTTAAACTCGGTGTACTGTTCAGTTCGGGAAAGGACAGCAATTATGCTTTGCAAATCATGCAGGAACAGAACTATTTGATCGAGTGCCTGATCACTATTAAGAGTGAGAACCCGGATTCCTATATGTTTCATACCCCGAACATCAATCTCGCTCGCATGCAGGCTGAAGCCATGGGTTTCCCTCTTATTGAGCAGGTTACCAAAGGGGAGAAAGAAGTCGAACTTCTGGATATGAAAAACGCAATTTTACAGGCTAAAGAGGAATTTGGTATTGAAGGCGTAGTCACAGGAGCGCTGTATTCCAATTACCAGAGGGAGCGAATTGAGCGAATATGTGATGAGATCGGTTTAAAGGTATTCTCACCGCTGTGGCATCTAGATCAGGAAACTGAGATGCGGGAGTTGCTAAAATTGGGGTATGAGTTTATTTTCAGCAGTATTGCGGCGTATGGTCTTGATAAAACTTGGGTTGGGCGCAGGATTACGAATAATGATATCGATAAACTTGTGCGACTTAA
>JAHYJJ010000039.1:0-11820 GCA_019429165.1 Methanosarcinaceae archaeon
TTAATACGATTTTAACCGCAAATAAACGCAGATGAACGCAGATGTTGTTGCTTTGTTCAGTTCACCAAATCAAAAAAAGCCGCACCCATAGTTTTTTCAAGCTCATTGAACGACTTTGATGCACGGCATGAAGTTGTTGATGACCGGATGCCGGCTTTTTGTTGAAAGTCGGGTTTTGCTCTGACTTTCTACACAAACTCTTTGCTTTCCCCCAGCGACAATTTTATTTAGTTTTCTTACTATCCTTACATGTAAGATAGAAGAATATCAGGAGGTAGTCAATGCCATTACTTGAAATGAAAAGCGGAACAATAACAAGAAAAGGACAGATCTCCATTCCAAAACGTATCCGAGACATTGAGGGGTTTAAAGAAGGAGATAAGATTGCTATCATTGCATATGATGACAGGATAGAACTGAGGTCTATGAAACAGGTAGAAGAAAGTATGCAGACTGCGTTTGCAAGTGAGAAAGTCCTTGCAAAAGACTGGGGTAGCAAAGAGGAAGATGAAGCATGGAAAGATTTGTAAAAGGCGATGTTGTTGTCATTCCTTTTCTCTTATTATGGCATCTCCTTTTTTAACATTGTAAAAAGTACGTTAAGTACAATTAATATAAAAATATGTTTTATGTTAATTGCAACTAACACAAATCTAACAACAGCAACCAAACGCGAATTTTTCAATGCCCGGCATGAAGTTGTTAATGACCGGATGCCGGTTTTTTGTTAAAAGTTGGATTATTGTCGGACTTTTTGTACAGATACCTTCTTTTATAGGTATTATCAATTTTTTATACAAAAAAGTGAATACCGAAACTATTTATTTAATAGGTTGTATAATAATATTTACTTATACAAATATTGAGTATTGTTACTAAATTGTTGAAGTACAATTGACGGGCAAGATGGAAAATAGCAAGACTGATGTGATATATAGACCTTGAATATTTGTCCGAGGTGTAGTGACTGTCAAAAATGTATATTATGCTCGGAGAAGATTAAGGAATTATGTAAACACTTTTTTAAATACTAAGAAAAGGCGAACATAACAAGAAAGATTGTAATACATTTAAAATATTAAAATAGATACTATTAAAGATAAAATGACACTCAAATTCATTTTAATTTTTTGGTATAAACTAATTCAAGGTTCATACGTCCGAGGTTTTAATGAGATATTACAAAAAGATTCCTTATTGGGAAAATGTTCAGAGAGTATATATTCTTAATAATTTTAAGGCCCTTGTAATTTATTATTTCAATAATGTTAATATTAGTAGTTTTTCTGGATTAAAGGAGAATGAAAATGCAATTCGAACAAGAGCATCAATAAATAAGAAAGTTGAAAAAGGTACGTTTGATAATATTAACATCTGGGGTATCTACAACTTTAAATTTATCTCCACCTATCGGACATAGTGGGATGGAAAAAACAATTGATCTGGTCAATGATATTTTCATTTTGTATATGCATGAAATTAGGCCTTCGCACTTAATAGACTATATTGATAGATCAATAGGTGTTTATGAAGATGATAAATTAAAATCTAAATTTAGAACTGTAAACCCATTTTTTTGGCTGGGGTTAATTCTGGATTTTATTATTAATCTGCCTTTCAAGTTAATAGGGGAATTAGGATTTAACAAATCAAAGTTTGAAGCATCTTTTGTTGGAAAGATTACAAAATTATTCATTCAACTTATTGCCTTTATTGCTTCACTTCTTACTATTTATTTTGCGTTAAAACATTTTGAATTTATAAAATAGTATTTATTATATCTGTGTCTGAATTAAGTATATGTTTTCAAAAAACTGACAGACGTATTATAATCATGAGCATTTTCAAGATGCCCCTCGACAAAGCGTAGCAAAATCTGATGCCCATGACGAATTGTAATTATAACTTAACGGCTTTGTTTTAAATATCGAATTATATCACGATTTAATACACACAATCATTAATTTTATCACAAAGCCGCTAAAACCTAAATTTCGATTACAAGAACCGTATCCCTTCCGGCAATTTCCCAACCCTTTTCCTGAATTCCTCAGGCCAGTTCTCAGGATCAAGCCCCTTCTGTGCCAAAAATGCAGACGCCCAGCGCTCAAGTCCGACACCTGAACAACCGGACCAAAGTTCCTCGCCGGACTGGCATTTCACATTGAAACCGGATGGATACTTGTTTCCATTAACGCTGACGTTCTGGAACTCAAGCCATTCTCCGCCTTCTCCGCGATATGGGAGGGGTGCTTCGTAATCAATAGTGCCGATCTCGCCCTGTTCCGAAATACCATCTAGACCTTCCTGTGCCATGAACCAGGGTGTGACCCATGCCTTGCGCCATTCGAGGTCGAGAATATCATTGAAAATATGCAAATATCTTTCCTGCAATTCCTTTGAATGCGCTACAACCTGCTCAGGCGTACCCGTCCAGACGATCTCCACACGATGGAACTCGTCCACACGCTCCATACCGTGAATGCCGCCACTCTCATACCTGTGTGACGTACCAGAGCGGTCGAAAACCTTGATCGGGAACTCATCTGTAGGTATGGTCTCACCCTGAAGAAATGGCCAGAACGGTGGACATTGTGCATAACACATACCACCGATGGGGTCACCGATCTTATCCTTGATCATTGCTGTCGGCACTTCATGTGTGACCTTGTAATAGTCAGAAACCTCTTCCCAGTATTTTGGGTCTCTTGTCTTTGGAGGGCATACATAATATATCTCAGGATACACACCCTTCGCGTGACCTGATTTCCCCCAGACTTCCCACGTAACAAGTTTCGGGAAGATCATCTCATTGTAACCAAGTGGATCAAGAAGTTCATCAATAACGATTCTCTCAAAAGTACGGAACAATCTCGTAGACTGCGCACCATGGATCCACTGGCCACGGCTTGAACCACGCTTAAGCCAACCCTGTTTAACCATTTCCTGCGTCGGATCTTCCGAAAAAGTGAACTCCTTCTTCTCGCTTTCCCACAAGATCTCCCAGTGCTCACCCTTTCCACCATAACTCTGGGCCGCTATCTTATCCTCCATCAAAGTCAATATCCTGTCCGGCACACGCTTTTCCAGTTCGGCTTCACCAACATCCAGTGTAAGCGTAATAACCCCCCCGTCATAAACAATATTGCTGACATGAGGTATCTTAAGTTCACCAAGAGGTTTTTCAGATGGAATTTCAATGATGTAAGACTCAACATCAATTCCACGAACCCCGACCTTGAACTCCTTACCTAGTTTTGCCGCAAGCGGTTTTCGAATACGGAGCATAGCATCGTGAGCCCGAACATGCTTTCCAGACTCAACAGTCAGGTTTATCCGATCTCCTGCAATGTCCCACTCAACAATACGGGCGCCTTCTCCTTCCGGTGCGCCCTTTGTGAGTATGGTCTCGTTCGCTTCAATGAAAAAAGCATCAATAACATCCTTAGCAGGGGATGCATCGGCACTTGTCTTAAATGAACCTTTTAATGTAAAATGTAATTCCATGTATTATTCCTCATGTAGTGTTAAAAATAAAGTTAAAGCCTAAAGTTTGATAATTTTATGTTAATAATGGTAAAGTTGATAATTGGCAATATGGATATATGACAAATATGAATCGCATCCAATCCATCAGTCCAGTGATGAACAGACATCCTCCGCAATCTTTGCATTCATAAGAAAATCATCCACAGTCGCAATAAGCGACGTGATCCTCTCCGTTGAAAAATGCACGATCGCAATATCATCACAAACATCGGTACGCATACTGGACAGATTATCAGGTGCAAGCGCTAACGACACAGACCTTGCGATCTCGGGTGCGTCAGGACTCTTGAATTCAATGGTACCGCGTATCTTCATCAGTTATGACTCCTGGTTCTAGTCCTATTCCAGACTTGTTTTTAATTGTTCACCGATAATATCGTCTACAATACTTATAAATTCCTCTGACTTACCCTTCGGGATTGCGGCACCGGACGCAATATTATGCCCTCCTCCGCTTCCGCCAACTGCTTTTGCACCCTCTCGCAAAGCATATGAGAGGTCAAGTCCTTTCGCGATCAGAGCACGGGTTCCGCGCGCGGATACCTTCACAATATCATCAACTTCATTGATCGCAATAAACGGCTGATCGGGGTGAATGTACCTGACGACCGTGCTTGCAATGATCCCTGTTGATTCCATATTTTTTGCATTGAGGTACCACATATTCTTGCCCTGCCGAAGCATTTTTTCGGCTTTTTTAATATTAGCAACAGTAGACTTCTGGTACGCAAGAGAAAGCGCACGTGCTTCATCAACGACTGATGCATCCTTCATGCACAGCGAAAGCGCAACTCCGGCCTTATCCATTTTCCCACATGTATTCATAATCGCAACAAGGTCGTATGAATTATGCACGATCTCACGATCAAGAACATATACATCCCCAATAGCAGCATCTACAGCTTCAGGACTCGCATTTTTTGCAAGTTTCAAAGCAACAGCAGATGTCAGTTTCTTCAGGTCACCGGTAGACATCGAACTGATCTCACCGTGTAAATTCAAAAAGTCTAAAAAAGAATCGATCTTTTTGCGGTCACCTGTAATATCAAGATATGGTTCACATGTGTATTCCAAAACATCAGCAATATCCCCGGAACCTACCTTCAGACCTTTCTTGATACTGATGATATTATTTTCCAGAGCTTCATCCAGAATGGAACGGTTCGCAGACTCGAATAATTGTTTATCGCCAACAGCACCGGCAATTGCCAATCCTGAAAGATCAACATTTCCAGCATCCATCTGTCTGGCAACCATATATGTGGTGCCCGATGCAGACAGATGTATCGCGCCATCGATCCCGACAAAATGTGGATTGATGGCAGCCTTAATCTTACCATTTGTGGGCAATTCTCCAACAGGCTGATGATGGTCAATTATTACAACATCAAAAGATACCTTTTTAATAAGATCAGATTGTCCAGACCCCATGTCACAGAATAACACAAGGTCGCCTTCAGATGCCGTGTTGTTCACAATATCAATAACCGACTCATCCAGCCTGCTGACAATGGTAGCATGAAATTGTGTGTTGTTCCTGTGAAGTGCCTGACAGATGATTGCAGCAGAGGTGATACCATCAGCATCATTGTGTGAGATCACACGAACATGGCTGTATCCTGATATTACTTCAGCAACTGTTTTTGCCAGTTCGGTCAATTTCCGGATATCATCCGTATTTTTGTTGTTTTTATCTTTTTCATTCAAACAGTATCACCATACAATCTCATTCATTGATCATTGTTAATTTATATGTATAACTATCTGACAACTTCCCCGGGCTTAGTGTAACCGCCGCTATTTATCACAGTCCCGACATTTATACTGGTATTGATCGCAGTATGTACGCCATCACCCATGATAACCCCGAGTTTTCGTCGCCCAGTGTCAAGGAACTGGTATCCTAACGTAACTCTTATGCTCCTGCCGTCATGCCGCAGATTTGCAACCTTCGTACCAGCACCAAAATTACACCCCTGCCCTACTATGCTGTCACCAACATAACTCAGATGACCGATGTGGGTATTGTCCATAATAACACTGTTCTTGACCTCGACTGCATTTCCGATACGTACCCCATTCCCGATCGAAGTTGAAGGACGGATAAAACAATTGGGACCAATATCACAATCATTTCCAATAACAACCGGACCAATAATATAAGAACCATTGCGAATAAGCGTCCCCTCTCCTACAATAACTTCACCGATCAGTGTCGCATTTGATTCCACCAATCCACTGCATTTTGCTTTTATGTCCTGAAGTAAAAGTTCATTTGCATCCAGCAGATCCCAGGGTCGCCCGACATCTAACCAATCATGTTCAAGTATCTCGTATCCCACATCTGCACCGCTATTGATCAACATCTGAAGGGAATCCGTAATTTCCAACTCTCCCCTTTTAGACAGTACTGTTTTGTCAATAAGATCGAATATAGAATCATTAAACAGGTATATTCCTGCATTTGCAAGATCGGTTGGCGGAACTAACGGTTTTTCAATGATCTTTGTGACCTTATCACCGGATATCTCGATGACCCCAAAATCAGATGGATTCTCAACTTTCTTTACGGTAATTACTGCATCCTCTTCTCTTGAAATGAGTTTTTTTAGATAATCGGAACTCACCAAAACATCGCCATTGAGAACAACAAACCGACCTGTCACAGACCCGCGTGCACAGCCAATAGCATCTGCCGTGCCTCGCTGCTGTTTCTGGCGCACATACTCAATTTTAGCACCCCATTTCTCCCCATCTTTGAAGTGATCTTTTATTGCATCCTCAAAATATCCCGTAATAAAGACAAACTCATTGATCCCTGCATCAACTGCCGCATTCACAATGTGCTCAAGTATAGGTTTATTGGCGATCGGAAGCATCACCTTTGGACGCGCGGATGTCAAAGGACGCATTCGGGTTCCTTCGCCTGCAACAAGTATTACTGCTTTCATGTAAGAGCCTCCTTTACGATATTCTCCCCGATCTCATATAGTTCATCCACACCTGTTCTTGCCTCCGCGGTTATGCGTATCTTTGGTTCTGTCCCGGATGGACGCACAAGCAACCACCCATCATTCATCTCAACGCGCACGCCATCGATATCAGTAACAATTCCAAGTGTTCCCATTTCAGATCGTACCATATTCATCACACCCTCTTTTCTCTCATTATTACAGATAACAGTACCGCGTTTTGTTGGATATTGTGGCAGTCTTCGCCTGAGTTGTGCAAGCCCAACGTCTTGAACGATCTCAATAAGCCGTGCTGCAGCATAAATCCCATCAGGGCAATACGAAATATGGGGGAATATCCAGCTACCTGATGGCTCGCCTCCAAAATCCGCCCCTGTTCGTTTTATCTCCTCAGCAACATATACGTCGCCCACCCTTGTCCGGACAACATTTGAATCCGGCAGCGCATCATCAACTATCATGGATGTGTCAACAGGCACGACAAGCGTTCCACCGGATTTGCATTCATACCCCGCAAAGATGGCAAGCATCTCGTCCCCTGTCACAAAGACACCGTTCTCATCCACAGCCATCATCCGGTCTGCATCCCCATCCTGCGCAATTCCAAGATCAGCATCAAATTCTACTACAGCCTTTTTCAACAACCCGAGGTTCGCATCATTGGGTTCAGGGTTACGTGCCGGAAAATAACCATCCGGTTGTGCATTGAGTGTTATGATGTCACACCCCATCTCGCGAAGGAGATAAGGAGTGATTGTTCCACCTGCACCGCAGCCGCAATCGAGAACAACACGCAAGGAAGCAGTTTTGATCTTTTTTACATTGCTTAAGATCATCTCGGAATGTTCGCAAACAGCATTACTGTTTGTGGCAACATTTCCAATAAGATTCCATTCGACATGATCGAAATTCCCTGCTGCAACCAATTCCTCGATCTCTTCCTGCTGGGCAGAATCAAACGCCATACCATCAGGATTCCATAACTTGATACCCACATATTCCGAAGTATTGTGAGACGCAGTGACCATCACGCCGCAATCGTAATTCCGTGTTGCATGTGCAAGCGTTGGGGTCGTAACAAGTCCGATACGCACGACATCGCATCCGGCTGACACCATGCCAGATATCAATGCATGTTCGATCATCTCACCTGCAATTCGAGGGTCCCTGCCAATAACAGCACTTTTATTTAAACTGCCAAGTGCAAGACCTACCTTAAGCGCAAGGTCAACCGTTACCTCTTTGTTTGTAATTCCCCTGATACCTGATGAGCCGAATAATTTCATTTATATCTCCATATTTCAAACTTATGGGTACTTTTATGCAAATTCAATGATTTTATGTGATTTATGTGATTTATGTGATTTTACTCCACTGTCACACTCTTCGCGAGATTACGCGGTTTATCGATCGAACACCCGCGCTCAAGTGCAGTATAATATGCAAGCAATTGCAGGACAACTGATGAAAGTATAGGAGATAGCAACTCATGTGTTCTCGGTATTCTCAGTACAACATCCACGTATTTCTCGATCTCGGTATCATCCTTGTTAGCCACTGCTATTACAATAGCATCCCGTGCCTTTACCTCTTTTATGTTGCTGAGCATTTTATCGTATGTATGTCCTTTAGTGGCGATCGCAACAACAGGCGTCTTATCTGTAAGCAATGCAAGAGGACCGTGTTTTAGTTCCCCGGCAGCATACCCTTCGGCATGGATGTATGATATCTCCTTGAGCTTAAGTGCACCTTCCAGTGCGATCGGATAATTTAAATGACGCCCGATAAAGAAATAATCCTCTGCATCGGCAAACTGTGTGGCACATTCCTGTATGACCGCTTTATTGTTCAATATCTTCTGGATATCTGCAGGGACCTTTTTGAGTGCAACAAGAAGATTCTTAGAATCCTCTGCGCTCATCTTGCCGCGTATCCTTGCAAATTTAAGGGCCAGCATATAAAGTGTTATCAACTGGGCAGTGAAAGATTTTGTGGCTGCAACCCCGATCTCAGGACCTGCACGTGTATATAGAACACTGTCGATCTCGCGTGTGATAGTGCTTCCAACCACATTTGTGATGGCAATAGCCTGGCAACCGTATGATCTTGCACCCCTCACTGCCGCAAGTGTATCTGCGGTCTCACCTGATTGTGTAATAGCAATAGTCAATACCTCGCCGCACACGACGGGATACCCGTACCTGAATTCTGAACCCGTGTCAACATCAGTATGAATGCCTGCCAGTTGTTCGAACAGGTATTTACCAACAAGTCCGGCATTCCATGATGTTCCACATGCAATTATCTCAATTCGGGACATATGACGGATCTGTTCATCCGATATGTTCAATTCATCCAGAATGACAGTACCTTCCATTTCGGAGATCTTGCCTGCGAACGTATCGTGCACAGAACTTGCTTGCTCGTGGATCTCTTTTAGCATGAAATGTTCATATCCTGCCTTTTCCGCAGCTTCAATATCCCATTCTATTTTTGTCGTTTCTTTGGTAACCGGATTACCATCAGCATCAAAGAACTCGATATTACCACCGGCTCGTATCGAAGCAACCTCATTGTCATCAACAAATACAACATCCTTAGTATGCTGCAAAAACGAAGTTACATCGGATGCCGCAAAGATCTCGCCGTCCCCAATACCCACAACAAGCGGACTGTCCTTTCGTGCAACGATCATAAGTCCAGGTTCACTGCCGCAAAGCACTGCGATAGCATATGAACCTTCAAGCACTTCCAATGTAAATCGAACAGCAGCCATAAAGTCGTATTTTTTGGACTGTCCGTCACTACCACCATATAAATGTGAATGCAATAAATGTGCAATAACCTCGGTATCAGTATCGGATTTGAAAATGTATCCATCTCCGATCAATTTCTCTTTAAGTTCAAGATAATTCTCAATAATACCATTGTGTACTACCGCGATATCCCCTGATAGGTGTGGATGGGAATTGACAGTGTTCGGTTTCCCATGTGTAGCCCATCTGGTGTGGCCAATACCAATCGTCCCTTCAATGCCTTTTGGAAGTATTGATTCAAGATCAGCGATCTTGCCCTTTGTTTTATAGGTTTTTAATGAATCGTTCAAAACACAGATGCCTGCCGAGTCATACCCGCGATATTCAAGTTTCTTAAGAGAATCTATCAATATAGGTGCTGCAGGTTTCTCACCAACATATCCGATAATTCCACACATTTTTCACACCCATTATACGACAGTAGAATTTGGAGGCAGTTCTCTGGATATAATATTCCCGGATTCAATATTGCAGCCGGCACCAATCAAAATGCCCGGTTTTATCAAAACCCTGTGACCAATTATAATATCGTCTCCAGTGATAACACCAAGCCGGTCAGCATGGTGTAGTATGCCTATCATCTCAACTTTAATATTTTCTTTATCATCAGTAATGAAATGCGACCCGATCGTATTGTTGCTACCAATTACTGAATTTGAGATATAGGTGTGTGACTCGATCCTTGCATCGTTCATTATAATACTGTTCTTAATTTGTGAAAATGGTCCAATGGAAGCATTGTTTCCGATGGTTGTGGATGGCAATATTACCACATCAGGACCGATCTCGCAATTTTCCCCGATCATCGCAGGACCAACGATGTAACTCCCGGAACGGATAATAGTGTTCTTTCCAATTGACACATTGCCTTTGATAACAGCACCTTCTTCGACAGTACCTTTTACAGTTAATGAATCATATTTGTCGAGTATAATGGAATTTGCTTTTAGCAGGTCCCATGAGTGTATGGCATCCAACCACCTGGATCGTGTTGGTACCATCGTGACTTTAAGTCCGTCATCGATCATTTGCTGGAGGGAATCTGTTATTGCATATTCGCCATTATCTGATATCTGGGTGTTTTCAATATATTTGAATATTTTAGGGTTGAATAGATATATTCCGGTATTGACAAGGTGACTTATATCTGCCCGCGGTTTTTCAACGATTCTTTTCACTTGTTTGCCTTGTGCAATGACCACACCGTAACCAATGGTATGTTCCATCTTGAATGTTACGATGGTTGCATCGCCCCTGTGCCCGTCGAGAAGGTCTGAAATTGTTTTGGGTTCAATGATATTGTCCCCATTTAAAACCAGAAAATCCTCCGCCTCAGGCTCGATAATTTTTCGTGTCTGCTTGATAGCATGTGCAGTCCCGAGTTGTGCTTTTTGTTCGATATAAGTGATATTAACCCCAAAGTTCACCCCATCTTCAAAATAATCCATTATACGTTCTTTTTCATATCCGACAATTAGTACTATATCCTTGATGCCGTTCTGTGCAAGCGAATATATGGCATGTTCCAGAATAGGTTTATTTGCGACAGGAAGCATGACCTTTGAGCGCGTAAGTGTCAATGGTCTGCACCGTAATCCTTCTCCGGCTGCAAGAATAATTGCTTTCATGGTATGTAGTGGTCTTTTTAAGAATTTATAACTTGCCTTTTAATAATTAGATAGCAGGCAAGTTTATCTGCGTCTAATAAAATTGTTTAAATAACTGGATTTTGAAATTATGCCTTTGAGAATCAAAAAATATAAAACATAAAATATAAAAATAAATCAAAAAAAAAGAAAACAAAGGGTTGTTAACCCTCTATTTTTTCAGCATTTTGTTAATTTCTTCGCGTTTGTAGTATGCAACTACAGCAATTATTGCCAACAACAATGCGATGACAATGAATATGACAAACGATTTGGATTCAGGTTCTTCTTCATCCACAACATCTGTTTTTAAAGTTGATTCGTCATCAGATATTGTCTCTTTAGGTAATGTCACTTCATCGGTTGCTGCTATTATCTCTTCGCCAATGATCGCAAAGGTTGAGAAACCAGGTGTTGTTGCTACGTAGTAAACATAGTTGCCATCTTCACTTGAGATATCTGTAGAAAGTGAGTCCCATCCATCGTGATATCTTGCAAGTTTAACGCTTGATTTATCGACTTTGTTCTCGGTTAGCCATGATTTGTCTACCTTAAATGTTATCTTTGCATTATCGATGTTGCTGTCATCTATGTTCACACTAATTGACAGATATTTAAATGTTTTCAAATTAGAACCTGCGCTAAAGATCTGATCTAAAACATCAGGGATAGAACTTGGTCGAGTCAACAGATTTTCAACAGTAATTCTTACATTACTTACAGCATTTTTGACCGTAATCTCAATGCCGGTGACATAAGTCTTTGTGAATGAAACTGATGCATTTCCACCAGCAGCAATACTGGCTACAGTCTTTGTTTCCTTCGTTGTTGTTGTTG
>JAHYJJ010000222.1:0-1669 GCA_019429165.1 Methanosarcinaceae archaeon
TTAATTACGCTCTTATTAATTACGCTCTTATTAATACAAAAGTATAGTAATAAATTGATAACGGTTCTATCATTTTATGGTTGATCCGTTAATACTTCAATACCAATTGAAAGCATATAAATCTCTTGAGACATAAAGTAGATGTGGTGAATGGATGCTTATTCGTGAAATTGAACAATTTATTGATGAAGATCTCGGATATAATGACATATCATGTACTGTAGTGCCGGATGAAACTATAGATGCAACAATCTTTACAAAAGAGGACTGTACGCTTGCAGGACTTGATGTAGCAGAAGCATTCTTTAATTATTTTGATATATATGCACAAACCGAATATTCAAACGGTGATGATATTCTTGCAGGTGAGGTAATATTCACCCTTCAAGGCAGCACGGTGTCAATACTTCGTGCAGAGAGACTTGTATTGAATTTTCTCGGACATCTCATCGGCATAGCAACATTAACCCGCATTTGTGTCAACAAAGTGAAACCACTTTCGCAAGTGCGTATTGCATGTACAAGAAAAACAACCCCCGGCATCCGCAAATTTGAAAAGATGGCTGTGGTGGCAGGCGGCGGCGATGCGCACAGATTCAACCTTTCTGATTCCATCATGCTAAAAGACAACCACATTAAGATGATGGGGATTGAAAACGCCATCAAATCCGCCAAAAAAATGGCAAGTTTTACACAAAAGATCGAAGTGGAGGTAGAATCCACAGATGATGCGATCCTTGCTGCAAGTATGGGCATAGATATCATCATGCTTGACAATATGAATCCCGGTGAAGTCATCAATACTGTGGAAACGTTAAAGCACAAAGGATTTCGGGACTCTATCATAATTGAAGCATCCGGCGGCATCGATTCCGACAATGTTGTCGAGTATGCTAAAACAGGTGTCGATGTAATTTCGATGGGTTCGCTTATTCACAAAGCGCATTGGATCGATGTAAGTCTTGAATTTTCGATGTCAGACGATTGAGACGATAGTCATAAAGTTTATATTTAAACTTGTATATTATACATGCAATTATACGTAAAAACGATTGAATATTATGATAAATGATTTTTGGATTGTCGAGGGAAAATGATAAAGTCAAAACGGATTTTTTTACTTGTTTTGTATTCAGTGATACTTTTGATGACGCTGTCAGGAAGTGCATCTGCTAGAGTTGAATATTACGAAGAAGAAATAAAAGTCGGTGATGGATATCAGATTAACAATTATGTAATTGATGTCACAGATGTTTTTCTTTCCGATAAACTCGCGGTCTTTAAAGTTTATAAAAATGGTGCTGATAAACCAATATACGATAAGATGATTGGCATCAATGGGACTATAAATTTTGATCTTGAAAATGGTGAAGTGGATCTGAAACTTGTATCAGTAGTACGTAGTGACGTACTTAATAGAGCCAATGTTCTTATTACAGTTAAAAATGTAGATATATACGTGACGGAGATTGTAAACGGTGGGCATAAATATGCCACCTATTCGGGAACTCCTGTCATAGAATTGAAAAAAACAGTTGACGAAAGTAATATCATGGTCGATGATATTATAATGGTGACTGTTACTGCAAAAAATACCGGTGATGACAAGGCAACAAATGTTATTTTTTCAGACCCAAAGCAGGAACATTTCATATTGGACAAAAGTATA
>JAHYJJ010000223.1:0-1664 GCA_019429165.1 Methanosarcinaceae archaeon
TTATTACGAGATAAGATCATGGAACAATTTAAGAAATTAGGCATTTGTGAGCCTATATTAAGAGCAATTGAGGACGAGAGATTCATTAAACCATCCGAGATTCAGGAAAAGTCAATTCCTTATATCCTTGATGGAAGGGATGTCGTCGCAGAGTCAGCAACAGGATCCGGCAAGACGCTTGCATTTGGTGCAGGGATCTTGCATGAGATCGAGAAGGGAGAAGGGATACAGGCTATTGTATTGACCCCGACAAGGGAACTTGCAGAACAGGTTGCATCATCTCTTCGTTTATTTGGAAAATATCAACATGCAAAGATCACCGCAATCTATGGTGGTATGCCGATGGAACCGCAGATCCAGAGACTCGCAAAGACTGAGATCGTTGTCGGAACCCCGGGACGTGTTCTTGACCATATAAACAGGGGCACGATGAAGCTGGGTAAGGTGAATAAACTTGTACTCGATGAAGCTGATACGATGCTTGATATGGGATTTATAGACGATGTGAAAAAGATTATCAGGGCATGTCCACATGAAAAGCAGGTTCTGTTATTCTCAGCTACAATATCAAGAGAAGTAAACCGTCTTGCTGAAAAGTACATGAAAAATCATGTGACAGTGTCTGTGGAGGCTTATGTAGATGCTTCGAAACTTGAGCAAATATATTATCAGGTAACTGATAAAATGAAATTCTCATTACTTCTCCATTTGATAAAAAGAGAGAAGTCAGGCCTTATAATGGTTTTCTGCAATACCCAGAGAAATACGGATTTCATTGCAAAGAATCTCCAGAAATATGATATCAGTGCTGTTGCCATTCATGGCGGGCTGAACCAGAGTAAGCGAACCAGCATTATGAACAAGTTCCACTCTGCAAAAAATGATGTCCTCGTATGCACCGATGTAGCGGCACGTGGACTTGATATTCCAGAAGTATCACATGTGTACAACTACGATATTCCGAATGAGAGCAAGAATTATGTTCACAGGATCGGACGAACCGCAAGAGCCGGTAAAGATGGTAAAGCGATCAGTATTCTTACAAGACGCGACCAGGGTTTTTTTGATCAGGTGCTCAGAGATAATGATGTGACCATCATTGAAGAGGAAGCGGGCAGTGTTCCACAAGTGGAGATCAAATGGATGGAAAAACCAAAAGATCAAAGCAGGGGAGGCAGAAGAGGCGGCCAGAGTGGCGGGAGCGGTCAAGGCGGTCACAAAAGAGGCTTTGGAAGTGATGGAAAAGGTCGTCCAAAAAGAGCTTTTGGAATTCAAGATAAACAAACCAATAGTAGTGGAAGCGGTCAAGGCAGTCCAAAAAGATCATTTGGAAATGATGGGGCAAAAAGCCAAACTGGTGGAAGTGGTCCTAAAAGATCATTTGGAAATCAAAGTCAACAAAGCTCTAATGGCAGGAATAGTCAAGGCGAACAAAAAAGCACACATCGAAGACCAAGACAAAACAAACGATAATGTTTTTGGTCGATCGATATTATTATTGCAGGAGGGCTGCCAATGGATGGATGCAACCCCCTACAATAACCTTTATAATATGAAACGATATTAAAGGGTGAAAACATGTTGTCCCGGTAGGGTAGAGGATATCCTTGGGGCTTGCGGAGCCTTAGACCCGTGTTCGATTCACGGTCGGGACGTGTTTTTTT
>JAHYJJ010000040.1:0-11277 GCA_019429165.1 Methanosarcinaceae archaeon
TTGATAATTGTGGTCATGCTCGCAATCATAATCGTTGATGCAAACAATATTTCGGACAACGAACCGACACTTGAGGATTTTGAAAAGATGGCGTTTAAATATTATGTGAATACATATGGTGACTCCGATGTTACCATCAATGGCATCGATTTTGGCTGCCATATGGAGTTTGAAGTTATAAAGGACGGCAATGTCATAATGACATTGGAATACTCTAATGGTGGTTTTTTCGAAAAATTGTAAGATCAGTATAAACGTTTACATCGGGAATGTTCAATCCACTCCCCTTTTCTTTTGGACTTTACTAACCACTTTCTTGTTGTATGATCTGACAATATCACTACGTGTGATCATTCCCAGAAGTTCGGTGTCATCAAATCTTGATACAACAGGCAATCGTCCTATATCCTGCATTGCAAGTCGTTCAAGTACTGTATTAAGTGATTCGTCGGGATATGCTACGACCAGATCACGGCTTGCAATGTCCCCTATCATTTTGTCAAGTTCACCGTATTTGATCTTTTCCCGAACATCTTCAAGTGTCACAATACCGCATAGTTTGCCTTTTTGGTCAAGAACCGGAAATCCGGCATGACGGCTTGATTGCATCAGGGTAATGAGTGTGCCCACGTTCTTGTTTTCGGAGACTATCTGAATATGCTGTGTCATGGCATCGCGTACAAGCATTGACTCCATAACATCCACCTCATGTCCTTTCCTGATAGTAAAACCACGGCGGCGTAGACCTTCCGTGAACAGTGATTCGGAATGTAGTGAACTTGATGTAACATTACTGACCACACATGCCAACATTAACGGTAGCATTAGATTGTAATCCCTTGTCAGTTCAAACAGGATCAACATCGAAGTCAAGGGTGCGCGTGCAGTTCCGGCAAGTACAGCACCCATACCGACAAGTGCATACGCACCAGGTTGAGCGGTAATGGCGGGAAATGCAGCGTGAACCACTGTGCCGAATGCACCGCCAAGCATTGCACCCGAAAAAAGAGCGGGGACTATTGAACCGCCTGCGCCACCTGAGCCTATTGTTAGTGAAAATGTTATGATCTTGAGGAAAAGAAGTATTACAAGAAGACTCAGTGTGAATTTATTTGCCAGTACATCTGTGATGATGTCATATCCAACTCCAAATATCTGTGGATAAAAAAATCCGATGAGACCAACACCAAGCCCGCCAATTGCGGGTTTTAACATCGGATGTACGGAAATTTTCTCGAAACCATCATGGAATAGGTACATCGATCGAATAAGTAATGCCGAGACAATTCCTGCCAGCAATCCTAATATCAGGTACAGCACAGATTCGTATACCGGACTGACAAGTCCGTAATAGGATATCTGTATATGCCTGACACTGAATATAAGATTTGCAACAATAGTGCCAAAAACGGCAGAGATGACTATGGGTATGAATGTTTTTGTTTCCAGTTCACCAAGGATTACTTCTACCACGAAAACAACGCCTGCAAGGGGTGCATTGAATGCCGCTGCAATTCCGGCAGATGCGCCGCATCCAAGCATTATTCTCAAACGGTTCCCTGATATGTTAAAAATCTGCGCAACCAAAGAACCCATGCCCGCACCGGCCAGTATTCCGGGTGCTTCTTTACCGGCAGAGCCACCTGAACCGATCGTAATTACGGAAGCCAATACTTCCAAAAATGCGTTTTTAGTTCGCAGTCTCCCAGCGTGAAGGGTAGCTGCTTCGATAACTTCTTCAACATCGCAGCGACGTGCTTTTACAAATGAGTATGCAAGTATTCCTACCAGCAGTCCGCCAATGGCAGGAATAAAAATAACATAAAATTTTGGTGAATCAGATATTGTTCCAAAAAACAGGTTTGTGCTTTGAATTAATAATCGGTCATACAATACAATTGCAAGACCGGTTAGTATCCCGATCAGTACCGCAAGAGAATTGGATATTGTGGATTCAGTGAATATTCTTTTTTTTATATTGTATATTATGCTGTTTGCGCTTTTTTCCTGCAAATGTGGTCATCTCGTGGTCATCTCGTGGTCATCTCGTGGTCATCTCGTGGTCATCTCGTAGTCATCTCAAAGTAATCTCAGAGTCACTCGGAGTAATGTCTGCTCAAAAAGAATTGAAGGGAAATAACGATGCATTATAGATATAACTTTTGAAATAAGATTTTGTTAGATAATTTATGGGTGGTGCGACATGATCATTTGGCGCAGATGTTTGCGATTTTATTTAAGATCGCATTGATTGACTCGGCTGTATGTTGTCTGTTGGGGGTTTGCGACGGGGACACATATCGTGTGTCCCCTATTCATCTATTTTTTGTAATCAGATCACTTTCTCATCTCAAGAACGTCGCAAACATTCTCGATCGTATCTTTAACTGTTATCATACCTTCTTCATCATTAACTGCCGGTTTTGTCACGATTCCACCAAAGTGTCCGCCGTCGCCTGTAACGACCATGCCATGAATATGCATCCAGTCTTGAACAACCTGTATCGTTTTTTCCTGACCGCCGTTTCGGGAACCGCCAACAGCCATTGCTGCACCCAGTTTTCTCTTTAATTGGAATCCCTGACGCCGCAAAAGTACACTTCTGTCAAACAAAGCCTTTATCTGTGCTGTTACACTTCCAAAATAGACCGGTGTTGCCACGATAATGGCATCGGCATCAGTCAATTTAGGGTACACTGATTCCATATCATCACTTATCGAGCACTTTTCACCGCGAGAACATGCACCGCACGCCGTGCATGGTGCGATCTTTAAAGATGACAAAAGTATGCTGTCAGTTTCAAATCCTCTTGTTTTTGCAGCATTTAGCACAGTATCGATCAAATATTCGTTATTTCCGCCTGCTGTAGGGCTTCCTGATATACCTAGAATTTTCATATTATCACCGTACCCTTTATGAATTGAGTAGATATTAGTTTTTTGTATATGGCTACCACCTAATAATTCCCTTAAACTTATCTACAATTGCATCTTTATTTAATCTACAAATGGTAAACAGGGGAAACCATGCTTAAAGATTTATTTAATCCTGAATCGGTTGCAGTCATAGGAGCCTCGCGAACCAAAGGAAAGGTCGGGCGCGCAGTACTTGAGAATCTTATCAATGATTTCAAAGGGAACATAGTTCCCATTAATCTTAAATTTGATGAGATCCTGGGATTGCCGTGTTATTCAACAATTCTGGACGTTCCTGATAATATCAAGGCTGACCTTGCAGTGATAGTCGTACCTGCCCGTTTTGTTCCAGGAATGATAGACGAATGTGGGCAGGCGGGTGTCAAAAATGTAATCGTCATTTCAGCAGGGTTCAAGGAATCAGGTGTTGAAGGTGCAAAACTTGAGCGGGAATGTATCTCGGTCGCAACAAAATACGGCATGCGTATGCTTGGTCCAAATTGTCTTGGTCTTATTGATACAACTTCAAACCTGAATGCATCTTTTGCTGCATCCATGGCACATGGCGGCAACATTGCGCTAATGTCGCAATCGGGTGCTATCTGTACTGCAACACTTGACTGGGCAGATGCAAATGAGGTCGGATTCTCAAAATTTGTCAGTCTTGGAAACAAAGCAGACATTACAGAGAATGATCTTCTTTTGGAATTTGCAGATGATGACTCAACAGCCGTAATAACCGCATATCTTGAAGGCATCAAGGATGGACCGCAGTTCATGGATATTGCACGCCGTGTTTCCAAGATCAAGCCAATTATCGTACTAAAATCAGGTAGGACTGCTGTAGGATCTCGTGCGGTGTCCTCACATACGGGTACACTCGCAGGTTCAGATGAAGCCTACAATGCTGCATTCAGTCAGAGTGGAGTTATCCGCGCAGATTCTCTGGAAGAAATGCTGGATTATGCACGCGCGTTTTCCTCTCAGCCAATTCCGAAAGGCAAGAACATTGCGATACTAACAAATGCAGGCGGTTTTGGAATATTGACGGCTGATGCCTGTTCAAAAGCAGGATTATCCCTCTCATCTTTTGATGAGTCCACAATATTACGTCTTCGTGAACGCTTGCCGCCTGCTGCGAATTTCTACAATCCTGTTGATGTCCTTGGTGATGCGAGTGCAGAATTGTACGGGTATGCGCTTGAAGTATTGCTGGATGATAAAAACGTAGACGGAATAATTCTTTTAACCTCACCACAGGCAATGACTGCTGTGGATGAGATCGCAATGATCGTTGCCGATAAGGCGAAATCGTCTGAAAAACCGATCCTGTGCAGTTTTGTAGGTGGTACCATGATAGCAGAAGGAGAGCGAATACTAAACAGCCGCAAGATACCTAACTATTCATTTCCCGAGCGTGCTGTTGCCAGTATGCGTACATTGTGCGCTTATTCAGAAATAAGGAAACAGATATACAATCCGCTGGCATCCATTGAATCTGATAAAGAAATGGCGGCAAAAATACTCGGAAATGCCGGCAAACGAAATCAGCGGACACTTGGTCTTGAATCATTCGATATACTAAAAGCATACAACATCCCTGTGGTTGCAACAGCGATCACAAGATCACTTCCGCAGACCATCGAAGCGTGTGAGGAGATTGGATATCCTGTGGTCATGAAGATTGTTTCTCCGAACATATCACACAAATCTGATGTGGGGGGCATACGGTTAAACCTCCAAAACGCGGATGAGGTCGAACGGGCATATCATACCATGATGTCGGATGTAGGGCGATACATGCCGGATGCACATATCGAAGGTGTTCAGATCCAGAAGATGGTAACGGGTGGCAAGGAAGTCATAATTGGCATGAATCGTGACGTTCAGTTTGGTCCTCTCCTGATGTTCGGGCTGGGTGGGACGTATGTCGAGTTTTTAAAGGATGTGTCATTTGCTGTAGCACCTATCAACAAAGATGATGCAAAGCACATGGTATCATCCATCAAGACATATCCACTGCTTGCAGGTGTGCGAGGTGAGAAACCCTTGGATATCGATTCGATCGTTGATACCCTTACAAAAGTATCGCAGATGGTGATCGATTTCCCACAGATGCTTGAATTTGAGATAAATCCGCTGATGGTCTTGCCTGATGGTCAGGGGTGTGTTGCTATGGATATCAGGTTGACTATAAGGGAAGGATAGAAATGTTGAATAGGAACGAATCTAATTATGTCATTATAATTATCGAATTGATACGTAACCAGAATACTGGAGGGAGACTGTGGCATCTATATTGATAAGTTCATCTGAGAAATATTCCGGAAAGAGTGCTGTATGTATTGGGCTTGGGACGATACTGAAAAAAAAGGGATATACTGTTGGGTATATGAAACCGATCGGGAACCTGTTGGTTGATATAAACGGCGTGCTTGCAGACGAAGATGCAGAGGAGATGCGAAAGGTATTCGATCTTAAGGACTCGATAAAAAATATCACTCCAATCCTTTTGACAGAGAATCTGACTCATGATGCGCTCGTGGGAATTGAGAAGGAACTTGGTAAGACATTGAATGATGCATATTTGAATGTGTCTGAGGGAAAAGACCTGGTTCTTATTGAGGGTGCCGGAGATATTGGCGGCGGTGCGATGTACAATTTATCTGATCCGGAAGTTGCGTCTATATTGAATACGAAAATTATTCTTATAACCAGATATGATTCTGTGTTTGCGGTTGATCGCATCCTTTGCGACTTTAAGACGATCGACGATCCGGATATGATCGCTGGGGTAATCTTGAATGAGGTGTCGGATAGTGAATATGAAAAAGTAACTGAACTTGTGGTTCCGTTTTTGGAAAAGAAGGGTATTACCGTATTTGGCGTTATACCACAGGATGCGACTCTTCGTTCGGTGATGATCTCCGATATAGTTGATGATCTTCACGGTGAGGTTCTTGCAGGTGCGGATCATCTTGATAATCTGGTCGAGCATTATTTTGTCGGGGCTATGGAAGTAAATTCTGCAATCAAATACTTCAGGCGTGCGCCCAATAGTGCAGTAATCACGGGTGGAGATCGCTCAGATATTCAGTTGGCAGCCATTGAGGCAAAGGTAAGGTGTCTGGTCCTGACAGGTAACTTGCGTCCGAGTGAAGCTGTGCTTGGCAGTGCAGAGCAAGCAGATATTCCTGTTATACTTGTGCGAGGGGATACTATGAGCACGATTGAAAGAGTTGAGCGTTTGATCGGACGGGCACGCATAAAGCAGGATATGAAACTTAATCGGATTGTAGAACTTATCGAGAACAATGTTGATGTGGAATCGCTTACCAAAGCGATTGGATTGTGAGTTTTTCCAAAAATAAAAACCACATACATAAATATCATATCAGACAATATTAAGTATATTTTGTAAGAAGAGTTTTGCTGAGGGATATGTTGATTACCAAAGATTTTCTCACGATTGATGATTTTGATACAGATGACGCGACGATTCTTGTTCGAGTTGATCTGAATTCCCCAATGGACCCTGATGGTAATATTCTCGATGATATGAGAATAAGAAGTCACGTGGTCACTTTGAGGGACCTTGAAAATGCGAAGGTTGTATTGCTTGCTCACCAGAGCAGACCCGGGAAAAACGATTTCACTACCATGAGAGCACACGCTTTGCGCATGTCAGTTTATCTTGGACGTGAGGTCAAATATGTTGATGATATTTTTGGATCTCATGCAAGGTCGAGTATATCTTCTATGAAGAAAGGAGATGTGATCCTTCTTGAAAATGTGAGATTCTATTCAGAGGAAACTTTGAAAAGAACAGCATCAGAACATGCACAAACTCATATGGTTAAAAAACTTTCTCCACTTTTTGATACATTCTTAAATGATGCATTTGCAGTGTCACACAGGGCACAGTTATCGATTCTTGGATTCACTGGGACCCTTCCAAGTGGTGCCGGCAGGGTGATGGAAAAAGAGATACTTTCACTTGATCGCGGTATAAAAGGAGGCGGTGCTCCTTGTATATTTGTACTCGGTGGGGCAAAGGTGGATGATTCGCTTAAAGTTGCTGAAAACGTGTTGTCGAATGGCAATGCGGACAGGGTACTGCTTACAGGTATTGTTGCTAATGTTATGCTTGCGGCATCGGGTGTGGATATTGGCAAGGTTAATATAGATTTCATTGAATCACAGGGTTATATTGACTTGATCGAGCAAGGAAAAGGACTTATCGATAAATACGATGGGAAGATAGGGTTGCCTGTGGATGTTGCACTGAATGATAATGGCAAACGAATTGAAGTTTCTGTGGATGAACTTTCATTAAATGATCTGCTTATAAATGATATTGGACTTGAGACCATTGTTGCATTCACAAAAGAGATCGAAAATGCAAAAACGGTTGTTTTAAACGGTCCTGCAGGTGTTTCAGAGATCGATGAGTTCGCACTTGGTACGCATGAGATCATCAGGTCTGCCGCAAAGTCTGAGTTTTCAATTATCGGAGGTGGGCACATTTCCGCAGAAGTTATTAATATGGGATTTGAGGGCAAGTTTTCTCATTTGAGCACTGGTGGAGGGGCATGCATTGATTATCTTGCAGGGGAAAAACTTCCGGGTATTGAGGCATTGAAGGATGCTGCAAAGCGATATGAGAGATTAGTACGCTGATAGTTAGATATTGTATATTATATGGTATTCTATGGGGAAAAATGATGTTGCTGACAAAGGAAGAAGGTGATAGGGCAGTTCATCTGGCAAGGGATACAATAGAGGTTTTTTTGGTAAAGGGAACTGTTCTCAGTTTGTCTGATGTTGACCTGTCTGATATTTTTAGTGAAAAACGCGGTGTGTTTGTAACACTTACAAAACAAGGCATGTTACGGGGTTGTATTGGTTATCCTTATCCTGATTCGCCACTTGGAAATGCAATAATTGATTCTGCTATATCTGCAGCGACGAGAGATCCAAGATTTCCAACCGTCAACGTTTCTGAGATGGATGATATTATAGTAGAGGTCACTGTGCTTACACAACCCGAACTTATCAATGTGCAGCCACATGAACTACCTGAGATCATTGAGATCGGAAAGCATGGTTTGATCGTTAAGGAAGGGCACAATCAGGGATTGTTGCTTCCACAGGTGGCACCGGAAAACAATTTCGATGAGGTCGAATTCCTGGATCACACATGTTTGAAAGCAGGATTGTCTCCTGATGCATGGCAGAGGGGTGCACAAGTGTATTGGTTTGAAGGTCAGATATTCAAGGAAGCATTGCCGCGTGGGAATGTGATGGAAGAGAATTTCAAGAACATGTGCGGGGAATAAGATTTTTTATAATTTTAAGGTATGTGGGTATGTTTATATTACAGTCGGCGTTGGTTGTGCACAGTTGAGTAACAACCGCCATGCTGATATAAGAGTAACTATAATGTCTTTATGATGAAACAAAAAGTTGCTGAAATCATAGACCGTGTTCGTCCAAGCATTCAGGCTGACGGTGGAGACATTGAGCTTGTTGGTGTTGACGAGAACGGGACTGTGACAATTTTGCTTGAAAGAACTACCATGCCTGTTACGTTTAGTACTTTTTTAAGGGAATTTAAGATCCGTCCGGAATGCGCTTGCGGAACATGTGCTATCACTCCAAAGATAATACGCGATGGAATTGAATCACTGCTTAAAAAAGAGATCCCTGAAGTAACAAAGGTTGAGTCAGTTAAGTAATAACTGGATTTTGGTACTGTGTCAATATTAGACAATGTTGCTTAATTTTAATTGTTCTTAGGTAACGTAAAATGGATCGTTGTCCCAACCCCTTCTTCACTCTCAGCCCATATTTTCCCCTTATGTGCTTCGACTATAAGTTTACTGATATGCAAACCCAATCCCGCACCCCCATATCTGCGCTTGGTAGAAGCATCGCCCTGATAGAATCTCTCAAATAAATTGCCAATTATCTCTTGAGAGACACCAATACCCGTATCACTCACCGTAACATGCAGATTAACATCATCCTGATATGCCGTTATCGTAATTTCACCGGACGGTGTGAATTTAATTGCATTACTGATCAGATTTACCATAACCTGCATCATTCGATCTTCATCTGCCAGAACAAGAGGTAAATTATCAGACAATTCCTTTTTAATATTTAGATTTTTTATCTTGATCTGTGGAAGCATATCTAAAACTGATCTTCCGATCACATCAGAGATCTGGATCGGTTTGAATATATATTGTATCCTTCCAGCCTCTTCAATACTCAAATACAATATAGAATTGATCAAACGTTCAAGCCTATCAGCATTACGTATGACAGTATCCATAGCTTTTTTCTGCTTATCATTCAGTGTACCTAACGTTTCAGCTCTTATTACCTCACTATAACCTTCAATTGAAATAAGAGGTGTTTTAAGTTCATGACTTACGTTGGATAAGAACTCATCCTTCATTTTATCAAGGGATTTTAGTTCTTTATAGGCTTTTTTCGTTTCTTCGAACAAACGTAAGTTCTCAACTACAATTCCAACCTGATTACCTATGGATACCAGCAAGCGCATATCCTCTGTGCTGATCTCACGCTCTAACGGATACGACAAAGTGATAAAACCAACAACTTTTTCCCGCGAAAATAACTGGAAGATCACAACTTTATCAATGCCATATTCTGCTGCCTTAACCATTTCTTCACCATAGGGCACCTCTTGTGTGATAATAGGCTCTTGCGATTTCAATATCCTGGCAATAAAAGCACTGTCAAGCGGCATACTACGGACCTTTTTTACCAATTTATCTGGAAGACCCTGATGTACATATAGAACCGCCTCACCGGCATCTTCGTCTATTAGATATATCTCACCAATCGCGATCTCAAGAAAATCGAGTGTATTCTTAAGAATTCCGTTTAAAACTTCGTCAAGTTTAAAAGATCGAGTTGCAATTGTTGCGATAGAGTACATAATAGAAAGGTTGCGGTTAATCTCAAGTGTCTCATTTTTGGATGAGATCAGATCACCCATTGTATTTTTTAGATCCATTGCCATTAAATTGAATGAATCAGCAAGTTTTCCAATCTCATCTTTTGTTCCAACCTCGATTTTCTCAAATTCACCTTTAGATATGGCTTCTGTACCCCTGATCAAGTCATTAATAGGTTTAGTAATGGTTTTAGAATAATAACGAGCTATAAACATGGCAAGTATGAAACCTGATAACAAATAGAAAATATATATTCCCAGTATCTTGAGTCCGGCATCGATATATGGCTGTTCCAGAATTCCCACATACAATATGCCTATAATATCACCGTCAAAATTCTTAATAGGTTTATAGGCAGTAACATACCATGTATTTACCACAAATGCCCTGTCTTTCCAGTATTCACCGCCTTCAAGAACTGCTTCAGTCACTTCCTGGGACAATCTTGTAGTTATTGCCCGCTCTCCTGTATCTGTAGGAACATTGGTAGAGATCCTGAAATCTTCCTGGAAAATGGTAGTTGTGCCCATGTCCCTGCCGCCATATATCTTGTCCTTGTACAAAGCGTTCTTTATCTCATCCACAATCTTATAATCACGATTTATCAGATCAGCACCGTACAGTACGCCAATCACATTGCCGTTGTCGTCATAGACGGGTGCGGCTGCAATTAATACCATACCCGATGTCGAGTTGTCCTCAGGTCTTGGTTTTGCTTTAGGGGTAGGGGTAAATTCCATATATGCCTGATCAGCCAGTGATCTATTCTCCTTTAACAATTCTTCACGTGTTATTATTTCGACGGACGATGCTGCCATACCGTTCAATGCAAGAAAAACAAGATTGTTGTCTGCCATAGAGTCGCCGAACAGTGCAGGATTTCTTGCCCTGGCAACAACAATGCCATTGTTATCTGTAACAGTGAGAATATCAATTTCATCACTGAAACTTTCATAATAGATATTATCAAGATTCTGGCGAAGCATTTCAGAATCATTCGAGATCAGTGAATCACGTATACGTGAAAAACCGGAAGTATATACTACTATATTCTCTATTTGAGATAAATGAATTTGAAATATGGCATCAGCAACGTCCAGATCATGGACAACATCATCCTGAATGCTGGTCTGGATAAAATCATTGAACAGGTATGTCCCAACTCCACCGACAATTAAAAAGGATACCAGAACTACTACCAAAAAACCAACTGTGAGTTTTTTTTCAATAGTGGTCCACATATATTTTTATCCCCAAAATCTATATAAAAATCATTTATTCTTTTATTTTTAAAGTATGTATTATAATAATTTATTCATTTCTATCTATTATATTCGCATGAAACCTGGTCATCCCTTTTTGACAGTCA
>JAHYJJ010000224.1:0-1635 GCA_019429165.1 Methanosarcinaceae archaeon
AAGAAATCTAACGCAAAAAGTGCTAGCTTGGAAGATAAGCCAGTAGCAAAAAATAGGGCAACCACAAAAAAGATATCTAACGCAAAAGGCGTTATATCTGTGGATGAGCCCGTAACAAAAGAGAAAGCTACTCAAAACAAGAAATCTGATTCAAAAAACATTATCCTTGTGGATAGGCCTGTAACAAAAAAGACCTCTCTCATAACTAAGACATTTAAGGCAGAAGGCATGATGTGCAACAATTGTGAGAGGATCATCACAGAGCAGGTTGAAAAGCTGAAAGGCGTAAAAATAATCGATATTGATTACGCCACAGAAGAAGTAGTGGTAAGATATGATGATAATAGAATAAACTTCGACAAGATAAAAAAAGCGATTGAATCAAAAGGTTACATCTGCGATGAAGATCAAGGACCAAAAAACACACAGGGCTGGATACTTGGCATTTTAGGCATCCTGATAATCGGATATTATGGCTTTCAAATCTTAGAGGCAGTAGAATTGCCACAGCTAAGCCAGAACATGAGTTATGGCTTGCTGTTCATAGTCGGAATATTGACCGGTCTTCATTGTGTAAGTATGTGTGGTGGATTTGTCGTTTCATATTCCACGAAAGGTTTAAAGGACGGAAAAAAGCCACACGAGTTACACCTTGCTTATGGAGTTGGAAAGACCCTGTCATACACCATGATCGGTGCCATTTTTGGTCTTTTGGGAAGTATAATCGCCTTTACTCCATTTATGCGCGGCATGGCAGGAATTCTTGCTGGGTTGTTCCTCTTGCTATTCGGCCTGAAAATGCTAAATATTTTCCCGAGCCTAAGAAAGATCCAGTTAAAGACTCCCCAGTTCATCTCGAATTTCACTTATAAGCAGAAGAAAGTCCACTCAAATCCTCTGGTAATTGGCCTGCTTAACGGCCTTATGATCGCATGCGGTCCCTTGCAGGCAATATACATAATGGCTGCTGGAACAGGAAGCATGATTGAAGGAGCGAAACTATTATTCGTATTCGGGCTAGGCACACTTCCGATTATGCTATCTTTCGGCTACATAACAAGCTTTATCGGCTCAAAGGCAACACACAAATTACTAAAATTTTCAGGGGCAATTGTGATCATACTTGGATTATTTATGATCAACAATGGCCTTGCATTGACTGGAGGAGGTTATGATTTCCAGGCAACAACAAATAATGTGCCGTCATCGATAGCCAATGATAAGTCATATTTTCCACCCATAGTCAATGGCTATCAGGAAATAAGGATGGATGTCACACGTAGCGGCTATATGCCCAATGCATTCTTACTGAAAAAAGGAGTGCCGGTAAAGTGGATAATTAACGGAAAAGATCTGACTGGTTGTAATAATGCAATTCAGGTGCCAGCCATGGGCTTGCAATTTGACATCCAAAAAGGAGAGCAGATCATTGAATTCACACCAGAAGAAGCAGGCAAAATTAAATGGAGCTGCTGGATGGGGATGATAAAAGGTAGTTTCCTTGTGGAGTGATTCTGTCGATCTTAAGATGAATAATGACCGTTCAACGATGAATAATTACTATTCATGCCCATCGGGACATCCATGGGCATGTGTTTTTAAAGTTTATATAATAATTGAAAAAAAATTACAACA
>JAHYJJ010000041.1:0-11146 GCA_019429165.1 Methanosarcinaceae archaeon
TGACTAGAGTCACTGGCATAAGGAGCAAGATTGCAATAACAGAATCGTTCAGATACTTTATATTTTTAATTATTATCTTATCCATTTGTACACCCTGTGATTTTTCAAACTTGATTACAGTTAGTATGTCAATATTATACTTATTACTAATTAAACTTTTGAAAACATTACACGGGTGTAACTATGGCGTCAATCCAGCATCTGTGCAAACAAAGTTAGACACACAATGGCAGTTTTCAATTCATACGTGCCATTTTTCTTATTAACACACATCAAGAATAAAAATTATGGGGGGATATTGGACTCTAATATAGATGACATGTCAAACTTGATTGAAACTCTTATATCTCATCACAATGTGAATAGCCATATTAATATTATGGAGTATAAAACAGATGAGTTCTGAGAAAATAACCCTTTCAAGTTACATGCCAATAGTGGCAATGGCATCTATAATATTACTTGTGCAGGTCTTTGCTCTTCTTTTGGCTGCACCAATGCAAGATGAAGGCATGGTCGCTTTTAAAGACCCGACAGCCACATCAAACTCATTGTACTACATAGGTGTAATTTTAATATTTACGTTCATGCTTCTTGTTGTTATCAAAAAGAACATGAAGTGGATAATCCAGATAGTCATACTATTGGCAGTTGCATCTACTCTATATTATGTACTTTATGCACTCCTTTCGACAACATCGGTCTCCTCTTCTACCAATAATATAATCTCGATCTTGTTTTCCGCAGGCGCGACTATTGTCCTGTACAAGTTTCCTGAATGGTACGTTATTGATATTCTAGGGCTCATGATTGGCGCAGGTGCTGCCGCGATATTTGGCATATCACTTGCAATTATACCGACAATAGTACTTTTGGTATTGCTGGCAGTGTATGATGCGATATCGGTTTACAAAACAAAGCACATGATCGCACTGGCAGACGGTGTGATGGATCTTAAACTTCCGATACTGTTCGTTATTCCAAAACATTTTGGATATTCGTTCAGGACAGAGAAGTTTGATAAAGAAGGCGAAAGAGAGGCTTTTTTCATGGGACTTGGTGATGCAGTGATGCCGACTATACTCGTGGTATCTGCATATATGTTCATAGAACAAACAGGAGTTGTACATTATCCTGCACTTGGTGCAATGATCGGGACAGTTATCGGTTTCTTTGTACTTGGCATGTTTGTCATGAAAGGTAAACCACAGGCCGGTTTACCGTTCTTAAATAGCGGTGTTATTTTGGGATATGTTGCAGGATGCCTGTTATCAGGCTCGCCGCTTTACTAAGATCTCGGAACATTGTCGTAAAGGTAATTACGGATAAGTTCAATTATCCTCTCATGCAAAAACATATTGCTGTGATATTTGACAGTGCAGGAACTCTCTTGCGCATGTATCGTGTGGCAAAGGACCTTAACACAGGTCGTATGTTCGATGAGATCGAAAGCACTGCACTGGTTGCAAAAAAACCACATCAAGCACTTGTTGTTCTTCACACCGATCCTGAAACGATCCTGAAACAGGATCCCAACATATTACTAATCAAGTTCATCAATGACAATGACATCGCGATCGATATAAGTTGCTCAAGCAGTCCTTTTACAGTTGATATGGCATATAATATTATCAAACAGGATAAGATGAAGATCGGTTGTTTGCATGAAGTGCTCACTTGTGTAAAAGGGCAGTGTCCGAATGTTTTTTACCTTGCGGCAGGTGTTATTGTGAATTCACAAAATAATACGATTCCTTATGTATTAAGTACGGGTGGACGGGTATTCCGGAATACTAGATGTACAATTAAAACATTGGGTGAACGTGGGGTTGATGCTTATATTGCATCCGGGGACAGTATGCGCAACCTGCGGCAACTTGCGAAATGTGTTCAGATCCCAATAGAAAGGGTTTTTGACATTGCTACGACACATGATAAAGAGCGCATAGTCCTTGAAATGAAAAAAAAATACGATACGGTTGTGATGGTGGGGGATGGTATCAACGACATCCTTGCACTCAGGGCGGCAGATGTGGGGGTTATGACCACTCAGCAGGGGGATGTGAGGCCTGAAAAACTAAAGAATGCTGCAGATGTTGTTATAAAAGACATTTCAGAAGTTTTAACCATAATTGATAATATCTAGTTCGTGTTAAAAATATTAAACTGTGCTGTATGTGTGTGATTTCAGAAGTTAACAGTGCATAAATAATGCGTTATATTTATGTAGTGCTTTCTATATTGTAATTGATGTTCATGTCAATTTAATTAATTACCAATGTTTGGAAGTAAATAGTACAACAATGGTTTTGTACATGACTTGCAAAACCTTTAAGTAATTTAAACTAAATAGCAATTAAGACAAAACATCGCAATATCCTATCTTGCGGAGGAAACTATAAATGGCATTGTTCATCGAAATTAAAAACTTGACCATCGAATATGAAGGGGTCAAGGTACTGAATAACATTAATCTAGATATTAATGAAGGCGAAGTCGTTGGAATATTGGGTAGAAGTGGAGCCGGAAAGACAATTCTTATGCACGTCTTGCGAGGTGTCGAGAAATATGAGAGCATTAGCGGAGAGGTAATCTATCATCTGGCTCGCTGTGAAAAATGCGGTTACATAGAACCACCAAGTAAAGTGGGCAAGAAATGTAACTGCAGTGATGAACTTTTGCAATCCTATGATGCTGATTTTGTCAAACTTCAATTACGCGATACCGAAAGAAAAGAGATAACAAAAAGAATTGCGATCATGCTCCAGCGTACATTTGCATTGTATGGTGATGAGAGGGTTATTGTCAATGTAATGAACTCATTCACAGAGATCGGACATTCAAATGCTGATGCGTTGTCAAAATCAGTGGAACTTTTGGATGAGGTGCAGATGTCCCATCGTATGATGCATATAGCGCGTGACTTAAGTGGCGGCGAGAAACAAAGAGTTGTTCTTGCGCGGCAACTTGTAAAGAGTCCAATGCTGCTACTTGCTGATGAACCCACAGGTACCCTTGATCCTAAAACCGCTAAGATCGTCCATGATGTCATAATGAACGCAGTGAATGAATATAATATGTCAATGGTTATCACATCTCACTGGTCAGAGGTCATAGTACAGTTAGCAGACAAGGCAATTTTCCTTGAAAATGGAGAGATAGTCAGCGAAGGCGACCCGAAAAAAGTTTCTGCAGACTTTATGAAACTGGTTGGAAAGGTTGAAAAACACGCTGATGTCGCTATTGGTGAACCTATTATACAAGTGAAGAACATTGTCAAGAAATATATCTCAGTTGACAGGGGCGTTGTTCGTGCAGTAAATGATATCTCATTTGATGTAAAAGAAGGTGAGATATTTGGTCTCGTGGGTGTGAGTGGTGCAGGAAAAACCACAACATCTGAGATATTGATGGGTGTAATACAGCCAACAAGCGGTAGTGTAAATGTAAGGATTGGTGATGAATGGGTAGATATGATCATTCCAGGCCCTGACAAGAGAGGACGCGCCACTAAATATATGGGAATTCTTCATCAGGAATACGGTTTGTATCCCCACAGGTCAATCATTGATAATTTAACGGAATCTATCGGGCTTGATCTGCCTTATGAACTTGGTGTCAGGAAAGCATTAAAGACGCTTCAGACTGCAGGTTTTACGGAAGATAAAGCAAAATCTATATTATCCAAGAGGTCAGATGAGTTAAGTGAAGGGGAGCGGCACAGAGTTGCACTGACCCAGATCTTAATTAAAGAACCAAAGATCATTATTATGGATGAGCCTACAGGTACGATGGATCCGATCACAAAGAGCGAGGTTTCAAAATCGATCCTAAAAGCACGTGAAGAGATGGGTGAGACATTTGTGATCGTATCGCACGATATGGATTTTGTGCTTGAGGTTTGTGACCGTATTGCCCTGATGAGGGGAGCGAAGATCGTAGATATCGGGGATCCTGCAACAGTCTTATCAAAACTCACTGAAGCGGAACGAATCGAGGCGGCAGAAAAGTCTTAAATCAGTGCCATTATATTTTCCATAAACCTCAAATTTCCAACTTCATATTCGTAAAACAATTGACAGGAGGCACTCGTACGAGTAATAAAATAACGGTAGAGGTTAATGAACAAGAAATATCATTGCCCGAGGGGGCAACACTTGCAGATGCACTAATTGCTTCAAAAACACCCCATAAAGAAGGGACTGCAATTGGAATACTCAAGGAAAGTACTGAGCGCAAAAGTGAGGATATTACTGAATATAACATTACAACGCCAAAAGGCGAGTTCAAGATAGAACTGACCGGTTCAGACGAGTCATCCAAACATATATGGGCTGAACATTACAAGGATTATGAAGGTACTCCTATCCGATGGATAAGCAAGGATGCGGTAGCTTTTGGACCTTTTGAAACTGACATGATCCCATCACGGGGTTCCGAGATTTTTGAACGTTTCGAGGTGGCTTTTGGGGCAGGCGGATTTGATCCTAAGAACACGCATTTGATATTCACAAAGAACCGTCACACTTCTGATTACGGTGCGCCGGAAAATGGAACATTTGCAAAGATCATAAGCGGCAAAAATGTTTTACTGGAACTGAATAAAAGTGATGCGATCATACGAATAGAACCTGTTATTGAGTGGGGACAGATGGCAGAACGCCTCTGTACGACCGACCTTTCTACAAAACTCGATGATGGGGTAAAGATATTCACCTATTTTGAGGTAGAACTTTCAATTGCAGCACCACATGGTGCAGAGCATTTTTTATCACTTACACGTGATGGAACATTTAAGGTTGGTGTAGTATCAAGTTCATTCATTTCCGATGATAATCTACAGGGTGAGATGTGCAATTATGAGAACTTTGAGCCAAGGGCCGTTGGCGCAGTTTCGATACGCACCGTGGGTAATGGCAGTGGACGCGCATACATCTCATGTGATGATCGTACATCAAGTTTGATGCATACGGTTGTAGGGCATGTTACAAAAGGAATTGAACTTGTAAAACTGGCACAATCCGGTCAACATCTCGATGTAGAGATGATCCCGCGTCCGATCACTATACTTGGAATGAATTTCAAGGAAGCGGAAGAACACTTATCTGGGATCGGAGTGAAACTTGTCAGGGATGGGCATACTGAAGAAGATGCAATAATTGTTACACAGACTCCTCCTACCACAATTGAGATACTGGGGGCTGGAAAGGTCAAAGCACTTGGTGTATCAAATTCAAAACTTGTAAGGATCGAACTATATGACGACCTTGCACCAATAACCCTTAATTTCTTCAGGCATGCAATTGGCCTTCAATTCAGACCGGTCGGACCTTTACCTGTTGTGATGACGTATGAGAATACGTATATATTCAAGGCAGAAAGAGAGGCCGAAAAATACAAAGAGATCTATCCGGAGAATAGTCCTAAAGGTAAAGTATTGTCAGGCGAGATTGGAGTGACCAATCAGGCTGCAAAGAGAATGGGAATGGTTGGTGTAAAAACCGAGGATGACGATCTCTTTGGACCGACAGGTGAGAAATTCACAAGTACGAATATCATTGGTCGAATTCTGGATATTGATAAACTTAAACATTTCAAGGACGGCGATGTAATGTATGTGACAGAAGCGCTTAAGGAGGATTATTGATGGCGGTTCATGAAGACGGAACGATCACAAAACTTGTTGTGATAAGTTCTGATAGCGTATTGCCGATCGATGCTGCACTTGAGGTCTATGAATCTGAAATAGATATCACGATCAAGGAAACATGTTTTGGTACGATGGTAACAGGTCCGGAGGATGCGGTCAATAAAGTTGTAGAAAAAGTGGTTGCACTTGACAAAAACCACATTTTCGTAAAAGAAAGAGGGTTCCCTCCCGGTGATGACAGGCGTTGCCGTGCAGGTCGGGGAGGAGGTCCAAGACCTGGATTCCATTTTCTGCGAAACGAGATCGGAATATTGCCGATCATTGGAAAGGCATTGGATGATTATGATAATAATGTACCTCTTGAGAAAGTCGTACGCCCTGAAAAACTGAAAGTATCGATTTTAAAAGACATTATTGAATCTGAACTTACGAGGTGAGACATTGACAAAAGTTTTTATTTATCCAACAAACAGTCTGATACTATCTGATCTTATCGAGCGTTTCGGTCATAGGCCTCTTGCTATGATGGGGCAGGTGCATGAGAAAATTACGACTATCGGTATTGACTCACCTCCACTCAATATTACACCGGAAGACCCGAAACGTGGTTTAAAATACGCAGCAGTTGAAGTTCCGGCAGGTGTACGTGGCAGGATGGCGCTTGTTGGCCCTCTTATCGATGAGGCGGAAGCGGCCATCATTGTCGATGATGCTGCCATCAGTTTTGGCTGTATGGGATGTGCGCGTACCAATGAGCTGACAAAATTCCTGGCACGGGATAAGGGCATTCCTGTTCTTGAACTGACATATCCATATTCGGATGCAGAGGGAAAGGAGTTTGTTTACAAGATCGATGAATTTTTAAAATTACTGCCAAAGGAGGATCGATCATGAGTGAAGATGAACAAGTTAAAGTTGCTCTTGTATCATGTGGTTCTGAATTTGCAGGTGTGCAATCTGAACTGG
This sequence comes from Methanosarcinaceae archaeon, assembly GCA_019429165.1. Taxonomy (GTDB): domain Archaea; phylum Halobacteriota; class Methanosarcinia; order Methanosarcinales; family Methanosarcinaceae; genus Methanovorans. The sequence continues at coordinate 6,617 of JAHYJJ010000041.1, forward strand.
ATTCTGCTGCCGAGAGGGTCAATGCGAAACTTGTCTATCCTGAAATGGATATTTCGAGTCTTGATACAATTGCGATGGAATTTGGTCTTCAGGTCGCGAGTGCAGACCTTAAACTCCTGATGGCACGTGCAAAGGCTGTTGTCGAAGGAACTGCTAAAGTTGATGGTGTTTTTGTCACATCATGTTTCAGGTGTGCAGAAGCTGCAATTGTGAGGAACGAGGTTCGAAGATATATTCATAAGAATTCAGACATTCCTGTTATCAGTTATTCATTTACAGAGCGCACAACAGCAGCGACATTGCTGACACGTATGGAAGCGCTCACTACAATTGCAAGACGTAAACATTTGCTTGCAAGGGAAGTACAGACTGGACTTACGGCAGGTCTTGATTCGGGTTCCACTACAACTAAAGCCGCCATAATGCGTGATAATGAACTTATAGGTGAGGGCTGGGTTCCAACTATAAATGTAATTGAAAGTGCCAGAAAAGCGTATGATATAGCACTTGAACAGGCTGGTGTCAAAGAAGAAGATATTCAGGCACTTGGTACTACAGGATACGGGCGTTTCCTGATCGGTGAACATTTCAAAGCTAAACTTGTTCAGGAAGAGATCACAGTCAACTCAAAAGGCGCGGTGTATCTTGCAAATCAACAAAAAGGTCCTGCTACCGTTATTGATATTGGGGGAATGGACAACAAGGCGATATCGGTTGAGGACGGGATTCCCGGGATGTTTACCATGGGTGGTATCTGTGCCGGTGCATCAGGACGTTTCCTTGATATGACTTCAAAGAGACTTGGGGTTGAGATCACTGAACTTGGAAAACTTGCAGTGAAGGGTATGCAGGATAAAGTGGAGATGAACAGTTATTGTATCGTGTTCGGTATCCAGTCTCTTGTCAATTCTCTTGCAAAGGGTTCGATTGCACAGGATGTTGCGGCTGCGGCATGCCACAGTGTTGTTGAGCAGATATTCGAGCAGCAGTTGCAGGAAATTGATGTAAAGGAGCCTTTGATCCTTGTAGGCGGTTCATCACTTATCGAAGGTGTTCCAAAGGCGCTTGGCGAATTGCTTAAAATCGATGTTATCGTGCCACCACATTCACAATTGATCGGTGCGGTCGGTGCTGCATTGTTGGCATCCGGTTATGTGGAGGAGTAGAGATGGCGCTCGAGACGTTTGTGGTCGAGTCAACCATTTCAGAGGAGGCAGAGCATTATAAACAAATCGTAAGTGACGCGTTAACTGATCTTGTGCTTGTCCGGTCAATCGATAAGATCAAGGTAGTGGTCATACCTGAAGAAACATTGTTTCAGATGGTTATCGTTCTTAGAGGAGGTCTGGCCCCTATAAAAATTTTCGATTTTGCACAGGTCGGGGTTGGAACTTTTGGGGAAAGTGAGGTTGTGATCGATATAGAAAATGAGGCGTATCTGCCACAGTTGCTTGTGGCACTCTGGGCAAGGTATGGACGCATCAATGTACATCAGCCGGAGAGGAAAACGGTCTCTGTAAGTTGTGAAAATCCGCTTAAAGAAGTACCTTTGATCGAAGAGATGGTTGTCGAAGATCCCCAGAGGACGTTGCAGGCAAGGCTTGTTGATCTGGCAATAAGAGCTACACCGGAAGGATTCAGGGTGAGATACCATTCACTTAATGGCAATCATTTTATTTTTGTGGCAACAGAGGACATAATGAAAAAGGAGTGTATCGAGCAAGCTCATAAGATGCTGGATGAACTATTGGGAGGTGAACCAAGTGGCAGCAGTTCTTGAACCTTATATTTACGATGGCGGGATGTACAAACATGGATTGATCCTTGAACTTTTAGAGGATCTTGGCGGGTATTTGATACAGGCAATTCCGGCTGCTTCAGAAGTCACACTTATTATGCTAATTCCTGAAAAGGATGTACATCTGGTAGAAGCACTTTCAACAAAGTTACTTGGAAAACTGAAAAAGTCGCCACTCACAGGTACAGAGATAGCGGTTGTGTCTCCTACACTTGCATATCACCATCTGCCACATTCGGCATGTGATGTCGCAGAGTATTTGCGTCGTGGTGGTACGAATACCAATATGATAGGTCTTGCAAGGGGCATGGGACGAAGGGTTGCATTGTCTGCTGATTATGAGAGAAAACTCATAAATGAGCATGATATCGCATTATTTTCATTCGGGACATTTAGCGATTGTATCATCAACAAGAAGCCTAAATTGTTTGAGGGTATTGAAATTCCAATTGTGGTTACAGGTGGACCTGATATCAAAACCGAGGATATTTCCAATGCGGATATGTATATTGGGGGAATAGGGCGTGTGTCACATCGTCTGCGTAAAGAACCGGAATTGGAAGGGCTTGGCAGGATGAATGAAATGGTCAGTGAAATGGTCGACCGTGTGCGGGAAGAGATTGCTAAGGATCCGCTTGTTGTTTTACCTGTAAGGATCATGAAAGAGATCAAAGACCAGATACCTGAGATTGAACATGTTTTGACTCCTGCACCCATCACAGTTCAGCTTGATGGGCTTCGTGTGAAGTTGCCTTATGATAAGTTCCATGAAAAGGTTGAAAATATCGAATTCGATGAAGGCCCTATACTTTCAGAAGTGGCAAAGGTCACGCCATCAAAAATGAAAAATTATATATTGATTAAAGTACAACGTAAATCAGAGATTGGTTTTGTAATATAATTTTTCCATTATTATATGTCACAAAATAGATAGGGGACTTGTTCTATGGAAATTGAAAAGATCAGGAAAATTTTAAAAAAAGATCCAGATGATGCTGTAACTGAACTTCTGGGTGATGTTAAAGAACGATATGGTGAGATTCCGTATATCCTGAATTTCATGAAAGACATGCCTGAACTTTTAATTCCAAAGATCCTGTACGATGATTCTATCATGCGTGAGTTCAAGCGCATGGATTCAAGAACGGTAGAGTTGATATCTATAGGTGTGTCATCTGCGCTGCGTTGTGATCATTGCCTGAAGATGCATATTAGGGTTGCATCCCATATGGGAATCACAAAAGATGAGATATTTGATGCTATTCTGATAGGAGGCACATTGTCAAATGCATCTGTGCTTGCCGGGGGTACACGAGCACTCGATTCTGAACTTTCTTGTGTTGGTGACATTGGCGAAATGTGTGATGCTTGTGACCTCTCAATTGATAAAGACGATTAAGCGAGAAAATTCTTTCTTCGGTCGAATTGACTCGCACTATATATTTATAAAATATATGCTATGAAAAATATCATGTCAGAAAAGAAACATGGTGTTGCAATTGTTATAATTTCTTTTTTAGTTCTTATATTTGCATCACAGTTTGCATCAGCTGCTGATGAGTATCCAAAAATTCTGGATACTCCATGGGACCATTCTCCTATTACTGTTTTTATTGATGATGTGGATGTGCCACAACATTACAGTCCATCTTATCGTGTTCAGGTTGAATCTGCTCTTTTGTACTGGGAAGATGGCGGGAATTCAAAACTGGATTTTATACCGGATTTTGAGTTGGTTGATACGGATGATGCGGACATACGAATTATATGGGTTGAGAATATTGAAGAGGTAACAGGTGCCAAGGAAGGTGTTGCAGGGTTTTGGAGTTCTTATGAGGTAAATGGGAAGTACCTGCGTGGCGATATTGTGCTTGAGGTCGGGAATTACCAGGGTTATGCATGGCGGCAGTATGGTGACTTAAATATGTTTTTGGTCACAAAACATGAATTGGGTCATGCGCTGGGACTTGCACATAGCAGTGACAGGAAGGATATCATGTATCCGACATACGAGGAAAGGGATAATATTAATCCACTGTTGCTGAGTGCCACGCTCCCGTTCCTGATGGTTTTTGTTGTTGGTTCAATGGCAGTTGTTGTGTTCTTGTTTGTTAGCTGGCGGCGTTATAAGCGAAAAAGGGAACAGCTTGAAACAGAATTGTTTGGAGATAGTGATTATTTATGAGTAATTATGAACTCTGTGAAAATTCCCACCTAAAATTGACCCACTTTTCCCATTGAAAATTGACCCACCCTATATATCAAAATTTTCCTGTTTTATTGCAGGAGGATTTTGGGGTGATCTCAATGGAAGATTGGATAACAATAAGAAACCTAAAGAAATGAAATCCCAAAATGGGAACAAGGACAATTGCAAAGAAACTCGATTTATCGAGAAACACTGTGAGAAATGCGTTACGATCAGAAGATCCACCAGCATATAAAAGACAGCCGTATACAAATTCAGAACTACAACCATTTCAAGAATATATCATTGAGCAATACTTTGTTAAGAAACTCAGAGTAAGTCGCGTACTCAATGATCTTCAATCAAAGGGCTGTAACGTTTCAAGTTCAGCATTTTACCGGTACATTTAGCAGTATAACCCAAGTTTGACAGTTTTAATAAATATAAGTGTCCTTAGTTTGTTTGGTGTAACCAAACATGCAAACAAAACTAAGAACATATTCCATCACTCCTAACAATAATATATCATTTCCTATTGGAACAA